>CAYOBS010000142.1:0-8795 GCA_964402305.1 uncultured Planctomycetaceae bacterium
CCCGGCGAAGAACCCACTCCAGATGGGATCGCCTGAAAGAAAGGCAGCAGTAGTCAGGCACTGGGGGCAAATGGGACTCGTGGGACATATAGGGCTCATACGTCCCATATGTCCTATCAGTCCTATCCGTCCTATGTAGTCCCGCCCGAGGTCTCTAGTTGCTTCCGCGTCTCCGCGACCACCTGCTTGCTGATTCGCACAGCGCACCAGTCCCGGCCGCACATCGAGCAGTAGTCGGCGTCGGCGTCTACGTTGTCCCTTTTGCGGATGGCACGCGCGGCCTCGCCGTCGAAGGCGAGCTCGAACTGGCGTTTCCAGTCGAAGTTGGCGCGGGCCTCGCTCATGCGGTCGTCCCAGTCGCGCGCCGCCGGAAGGTGTCGCGCCACGTCGGCGGCGTGGGCGGCGATCTTGTAGGCGACGCAGCCCTGGCGGACATCCTCGGGCGCCGGCAGGGCCAGGTGCTCCGTCGGGGTAACGTAGCACAGGAAACTCGCCCCCCAGTACGCCGCCGCCGTCGCGCCGATGGCCGATACGATGTGGTCGTAGCCGGGGAACACGTCGGTGACCACGGGCCCCAGAACATAGAACGGCGCGGAGTCGCAGACCTTCTGCTGGCGAGTCATGTTCATCTCGATCTGGTCGAACGGCACGTGGCCTGGACCTTCGACCATCACCTGCACCCCCGATGCGCGGGCGCGCCGGACGAGTTCGCCCAGCGTGTCGAGCTCGGCGAACTGGGCCTCGTCGGACGCGTCGGCAAGGCAGCCGGGACGCAGGCCGTCCCCTAGGGAGTACGTCACGTCGTACTGCCGGCAGATGGCGCTGATCTCGTCGAAGGCCTCGTACATGGGGTTCTCGCGCCCGTGGTGGACCATCCACTTGGCCAGCAGGCTGCCGCCGCGCGAGACGATGCCCATCTTGCGTTTGCCGATCAGCGGAAGGTGCTTGCGGAGCAGGCCGGCGTGGATGGTGAAGAAGTCCACGCCCTGCTCGGCCTGCTTTTCGACGGTCGCCAGGATGTCCGCGACGGTTAGCTCCTCGACGCACCTGGCAACTATCATCGAGTAGATCGGCACCGTGCCGATCGGCACGGTCGAGTTTGCGATGATGTGCGTGCGTATGTCGTCGAGATCGCCGCCGGTTGACAGGTCCATGACCGCGTCGGCGCCGTACTTGACGGCCCACTGGAGCTTGAGCAGCTCCTGCGCCTTGCAACTGCTCAGTGGCGAGGCGCCGATGTTGGCGTTGATTTTGGTCGTCAGCGCCCGGCCTATGCCGCAAGGGTCCAGCCTGGCCGCGGTGGCCTCGGCGGGCGACAGGTGGCGAATGTTGGCCGGGATCACGAGCCGCCCGGCGGCGGCCTCGGAGCGGATGAACTCCGCATCCCGTTGTTCCCGCTGTGCGACGCGCCTCATTTCCGGTGTGATCGCCCCGGCCAGTGCATGCTCGTACTGGGTCATCCGAAACTCCTTGGTACAGGCTTCAGGCTTCAGGCTACAGGCTTCAGGGTGGGCGAGCCTTAAGCGTCGCCGCCAGCGCAGAAAAAAGGCCGCTGCGTACGAGCGGCCGGTCCTCGCGACGAATACGCCGTCGATGTCCGTCCACTTCCCTACGCAACTCGTATCCGCCCCCGGGCCTCCGGGTCGGCACAGCGGACACTCATTGATCAGGTTCCAAGGGTCTTCTCAGCGCCGCCCTGCAGCGGCGCGCCCCTAGTGAACAAGATAATCATAGCATGTCCGGGCGAGAAAGGAAGGCGGAAGGCGGAAGGCAAAAGTCAGAAGGCAAAAGTCAGAAGGCAAAAGTAGGAAGTCTGAAGTCTGTAGCCTGAAGTCTGTAGCCTGAAGTCTGAAGTCTGAAGTCTGTAGCCTGAAGCCTGAAGCCTGTAGCCTGTAGCCTGAAGCCTGTAGCCTGAAGCCTGAAGCCTGTAACCTGAAGTTCGCCTCACTCCTGGCTGTCAATGTTCCGCAGCCGGTCGCGGAGCTTGGCGGCGCGTTCGTATTGCTCGGCCTCGACGGCCTGGGCGAGTTCCTGGCGGAGTTTCTGGACGGGGTCGATGGGGATCTTGGATTCCAGGTCCTTCTCCAGTGCCCTCAGAACGGCAAGCTCGCCGGAATGTTCGCGCATTTTCTCGCCGCCGAAGGCGTCGTAGAATGCCTCGATGTCGGCGATGCCCTTGCGGGCGGCGGCAAGGGCGACCTTGAGCCGGCTGTCGTTCATCGCAAGATGGGCCCGCGCGCGGGTACACATCATGATCACGTACGGGCGGTACTGTTCGAGGATGTACTTGTCCGACTCGTCGTGTGCGTACTTGCGGCAGAAGTCCATCAGGCGCATGTTTCGCATAGTGTCGCGGTCCACGCGCTCGTAGTCGCCCAGCACGAACTCCGCCAGGTATCGGTGGTAATACATCACGCCCTCGCCGCGCAGCATCTCGCAGTCGGCCTCGTCAAGGGAAAAGCCCGCATCCCGACCGGTCTGGTCGATGTGCTTCTGGAGAAGGTACTCATGGTAGGCCAGCAGGCTTTCGTGGCCCTGGGGCCTCTGGCCGTCGGGCCGGCCGCTGGCTTCCATCTGGAGCAGGCCGAGGTCCAACCGAAGCTGGATCTTCTCCTGCCCGTCGGCGCCGACAACCCGCCTGGCCGTCACCTCGCCCGGCTTGTACGGCCATTGGCTCAGGATGTGTGATATGTCGAGACTCATCGCTCTCTATATTCTACACAATCCGGGCCGTCAGGGCAGCGCGTGCCTTGCAGCCTGGACGTCAGAATTTCACGTCGGAGATCTCGACCTGGAATACCGGAGTCTCGCCGAGCAGCACGTTGCCGCCGATGCGGTTGACCTGGATGAGGCTGGGGAACGTCGCGCCGTTGGCGAGCGAGCGGTACTCGTAGCCGGTTACCGCTCCGTTGCCGCCGGGCGAGTCGGCCCCGGCTGTGACGTACTTGAGAATTCCCGTCGCCGGGCCGAAGTAATACGCGATGGCCTGCCTGTTGTCGCCAGTGACGCCGACGCGAATGACCGGCATGCCGCAGACCTGGGCGTTCTGCGCGGAGCGGGCGACCTCGGCGCCTTCCAGCAGGTTGTATGGCCCGCGGAGGCGGTGCAGCAGGATGGGCAACACCATGCCCATGCGCCGCCTGACCAGGGCGGCATCGACGCCCGGCTCGGCGCCGACGGAAACCAGGCCGCCTTGCCCGGCCATAGCCGTCCAGGTCCCCAGGGGCGTTGCGCCCTTGGCGGTAATGGTGTTGGCGCCAAGGCCCACGACCATCTTCTGGCGGTCGGTGTACTTCTGGCCGTCCTTGTCGTAAGTGGTTACGATAGCGGTGAACGAGACGCTGCCCAGCGAGCCGCCGAAGACCTTGCCCCAGCCGAGATTCTCGATCGAGGCGGAGACGATCTCCGAGGCCGGGCCAAGTTTCGACGCCGCCATCTGATAGCGATCGCAGCCCGCCAGCCACGCCATTCCCAACAGGCACATCAAGCCGACTCGGACAGTTCGCATTCGTAGCTCCTTTCCGCCACCTCGACACTCACCCGGCGACTGCCGGACGCCGCCGGGCTACCAGACACCGCCGGGCCGCCGGACAACCAAGCCGCCGGGGCGGCATTCTCGCATCGCCGCGCACCGTTTGCAAGCGCCTTCAACAGCGCCTTCAACAGCATCCTGGCGGAGCGTCGTGTTCATCGATGCGGGCAGGGCGCGGCTGAGTCGCTTCAAAGGAACCCGCCCCGCCTGCACGCAAGCCCAGCCGGACTTACTTCCGGCCGGGCTTCGGCGTTTTTTTGGGGGGGTGCTCACGGCATGAGGTCCAGGCAAAGCAGTTGCTTGTCGTCGCGGAGGTAGAGCTTGCCGTCGGCGTAGGCGGGCGTACACCAGTTGGCGCCGCAGGCCTTGGCGGCGGAGATAGCCGTCAGCGCCGTGCTGTCGGCGGCGATAAGCGTCAGTTGCCCGTCCTCGGTCAGCACCAGGATGTTCTTGCCCATCACGGTAAACGAGGCGTGGCCCTTGCCCCCGGAGTAGAACTCGTTCTTGACCCATGCCGGCTTGCCGGTGCGGATGTCGGCGCAGAAGAGCTTCTTGGACATGCCCAGGCCGTAGAGGTATCCGCCGACGGCGACCGGGCTGCAGAAGTTGATCGCCAGGTCCGCCGACGCCCAGGCCCGCTCGGCCTTGAGCCCGTTGCCGGCCTTGCTCACGCGTATGGCGATGAGTCCGGCCTCGTGGCTGGAGACGACCACGATGTCCTCGAAGATCACCGGCGTGGTTACGTGCCGGCCAAAGCTCGTCTTGACTGGCACGCGCCAAAGCAGCTTGCCGTCGGCGGCATCCAGGCCGATAACCGCCGCGGCCGTGAACGAGACGGCCTGCTTGACGCCCGCTATCGTCGCCACGACCGGCCCGGCGTATCCGGGCACGTCGTTCTGGCTCTGCCAGATCACCTTGCCGGTGAGCTTTGCCATGCAGACTACGCCGGCGCCCTTGACCCCGCCGGCCGCGACGATAATGCGGTCGCCGTCGAGAACGCCCGAGCCGCTGTAGCCGTGCCGGCTTGCCCCCGTGGCCGGGCCTGTCTCGCCGAAATACAGCGCGCCGAAATCCTTGACGTAGTTCACCCGCCAGCGGAGTTTTCCATCGGCCAGGGCCAGGCACTGGAGCTCGCCGCGGCAGCTTTGGACGTACACGCGGTCGCCGTCGATCAGCGGGCTGCAGCGCGGGCCCGGCGGGGACTGGAAGTCCTTGTGGGCATCGTCGAGCTGGGCGGACCATGTCTCCCTGCCGTCGGCGCACGCGGCGGCGTGGACTACCTCCTTGCCGCGCTGGTGGTCGATGTACACGACCTTGCTCGACGCCACGACAGGCGAGGCAAGGCCCGAGCCGATCTTGATCTGCCAGACCACCGCCGGCTCGGCCGGCAGCCTGGCCGGCACCGCGGCGCCGGCCTGAACGTACCCAGTCCCCGCCGGCCCGCGCCAGCAGGGCCAATCCGCCGCCAGGCACAACCCGCCCAGGGCGAGAACCGCCGCGGCCAGGATGATCGTGGAACTTGCCGATACGCCTGCCGATACGCTTGGCTTCATCGTTGCACGCACGTTGGGCTTCTCCGCATCTCCGCCGGACAAGGCCGCGCCCGCGACCCTCGTGTGCCGGCCCGCCATCCGCGGGACAGTTTACCGCGCAAAGGGCGGCGAACCACAAATCACGAATCTCAAATCTCAAATCACAAATCACAAGGAACAAACGGAACCAGACCACATCCAGGCATCAAACGCTCCGCGGCCTCACATGTACCCGTGAGATCGTCTGGAATCCGCCTGGCGGCAGGCAGGTTTGGCGACTGGCACTTGGCGCATGTTTGGACCTGGGTGCTTGTTGCCTGGATCTCGTTTGTTGCCCCATTGTCCCACAGCGAGGCTTGACTGGACCTGGGCGCAACCGTAAACTCTCGCCAGTAAAATGCCTGAGGGCCTGCGCCGAGGCGGCCATGGGCTCGGCGAAGGCTGGGCCGCAACCCGCGAAAGGAAACAAAAGGAAACAAAACCCCAATGATACCCAATCCTTTTCTCGGCGTAGTCTTGCACGCCATCGGCGGCCTTGCGGCGGGGAGTTTTTACATTCCCTTCAAGATGGTGCGCAAGTGGTCGTGGGAGAGCTACTGGATCGTCGGCGGGTTCTTTAGCTGGATCATCGCCCCGTGGGTGTTGGCGATGATTATTTGTCCGAACCTGCTGGCGGTGTTGAGCTCGACGGCGTGGCCGGACCTGTTCTGGTGCTACTTCTTCGGCGTCTTGTGGGGGATCGGCGGCCTGACGTTCGGGCTTTCGATGCGATACCTGGGGATGTCGCTTGGGTACGGGATTTCCCTGGGATTCTGTGCCGTGTTCGGCACGCTGATCCCGCCGCTTTTCGACCAGAAGTTCACCGACGCCGTCAAGGGCGGGGCCGGGCTATCGAGCCTGGCCGAGACCGTCAGGACCAACTTCGTTGAGAAATTCAACACCCCGTCCGGGCAGATCCTGCTGGCAGGAATCGGCGTCTGCGTGCTTGGGATTATCATTTGCGGCTGGGCGGGCATGCGCAAGGAGCGCGAGGTCGGCACAGCCCAGAAGAAGGCGTCGATCCGCGAGTTCAGTTTCGTCAAGGGCGTGTGGGTGGCTGTGTTCGCGGGCATCATGAGTTCGTGCATGGCCATGGCGTTCGCGGCGGGCAAGCCCATCGCCGAGCGGGCGCTGGCCAACGGATCGCCGCACCTCTTCCAGAACCTGCCAGTCCTCATCGTCGCGCTGGCGGGCGGGTTCACCACCAACTTCATCTGGTGCATGCTGCTGAACCTGAAGAACAAGTCCGCTGGCGACTACGTGTCCGGCGGCGGGGCGTCGCTCCTGGTCAACTACATCTTCTCCGCCCTGGCGGGCCTGACCTGGTACTTCCAATTCTTCTTCTACAGCATGGGCACGACGAAGATGGGCAAGTACGACTTCTCGAGCTGGACGATCCACATGGCGTTCATCATCGTCTTCAGCAGCCTCTGGGGCATCGGCTTCAGGGAGTGGAAAGGCTCCAGCAAACGCACTCACTGGGTTATCTTCGCGGGCCTGCTGGTGCTCGTCGCCTCCACGATCGTGGTCGGCTATGGCAACTACATCGCCTCCTTACCCAAATAGGTACAAACACCATGACCCCGCGTGAACGCCTGCTGACCGCTCTGGACCATCGCGAAAGCGACCGCGTGCCCATTGACCTGGGCGGCAACCAGACGGGCATCCACAAGTTCGCCTACCAGAAGCTAATTGACCTGCTGGGCCTCAAGGAAGACATCGTCATCATGGACGCCGTCCAGCAGCTCGCCATGCCGTCCGAGGCGGTGCTCGAGCGGCTGGGCGTTGACACGCGCTACGTCTGGGCGGGCGGCGCCAAGAGCTTCAAGGGCGGCATCGTCCAGCGCCGGCGCGAAGGGCGGTTGTGGCACGACCTCACCGACGAGTTCGGCATCACCTGGTCCATGCCCGACGACTATCCCTACTACATGGACATATCCCATAGCCCGCTGGCGGGAATGACGATTAAGCAGATCGGGGACTACCCGTTCCCAAAGGGCGACGACCCCACCCGCTTCGAGGGCCTGCGGGACCGCGCGATGCGGATCAGGCGCAACACGCCGTACCCCGTCATCAGCGGCATATCGGGGGTGGTCTACGAAATCTGCTGGTACATGCGCGGGCTGGAGAACCTCTTCATCGACATGATCGAGCAGCCGGCGATCCTCGAGGCGATCATCGACCGCACGCTGGAGTTCTGGCTCGGCTGGTTCCGGCTCTTCCTGGACGAGGTGGGCGACGTGGTGGATGTGATAATGATCGGCGACGACCTGGCCGGGCAGGACGGCCCGCTCTTCCCGCCGGCGCTCTACCGCTCCATCGTCAAGCCGCGGCAGAAGCGGCTGGTGCAATACATCAAGTCGCGGACGAAGGCGAAGATCTGGTACCACTCGTGCGGCTCGATCATCGAGTACATCCCGGACCTGCTGGACAACGGAATTGACATCCTGAACCCCGTGCAGGTCTCGGCCCGTGGCATGGATCCGCGTTGGCTGAAGGCGACGTATGGCGACAAGCTCGTCTTCTGGGGCGGCGGGATTGACTCGCAGCACATCCTGCCCCGCGCCACGCCGGAGGTGGTGCGGAACCACGTCCGGCAAAACGTCGAGGCGCTCAAGCCCGGCGGCGGGTACATCTTCAACAACGTCCACAACATCCAGGCCGACGTCCCGCCGGAGAACGTCCTGGCCATGTTCGACGCCGCCCTCGAATTCGGGCGGTATTGACCCACAAGGAGACTTACCATGCTTCGCTTCACTACGGTGGTTGGGGTGATTGGCCTTTGTGTGTTCGCCGCGCGAGGCGCCGAGCCGACAATCGCCCAGGTCGAGCAGCAGTTCCGCACGCTGCCGATGGAGGCACGCCGCCTCACCGGGCCGCTCTTCTGGCTCCACGGCACGGAGAGCAAGGAGCGGCTGGAGCAATACGTCGCCAAGGTGGCCGCGGGCGGCAACGGGTCTTTCACGGCCGAGTCCAGGCCGCACAACGACTGGCTCGGGCCGCGATGGTACCAGGACCTCGCAATCTGCCTCGACGCGGCCAAGAAGCACGACCTGAAGATGTGGATCTTCGATGAGAAGTGGTGGCCTAGCCAGATGATCGGCGGCAAGGTTCCGCCGCAATACGCCACGAAGATGCTCGTGGCCGAGGCTGTGGACGTCGACGGGCCAAAGCTCGTCGAGGCTGACGGCTACGCCGGGCCGCGGCACGTGGCTGCCCTGGCGGGCAAAGTGAACGCCGACGGAGCCGTCGACGGCGAGAGCCTCATTGACCTGGCCGGCAGCATCCGCGACGGCAAGCTTTCCTGGCAGGCGCCGGCGGGCAAGTGGAAGGTCATGAACTTCTCCCACAAGCAAGGCCCTTCGCTGGGCCAGGGCGGGGCGCTCAGCGTCGACGGCGCGAGCAAGGACTGCGTCGACTGGTTCATCGCCACCGTATACCAGCCGCACTTCGACCGGTTCAAGGCGGACTTCGGCAAGACCATACCGGGGTTCTTCTATGATGAGCCCGAGACGCGAGGCGACTGGGGCACCGAACTCAACGTCGTCCTGGCCGAGTGGAAGGTGGACTGGAAGAAGGCCTACGCCGCCTACAAGTTCCGCCTTGCCGGCAGCGACGACGCGGCCGCCCGCTTCCAGTACATGGACGCCTTCGCGGAAGCCTGGGGGCGGACGATGTACGGCGGGATGTCC
>CAYOBS010000143.1:0-8778 GCA_964402305.1 uncultured Planctomycetaceae bacterium
GTTAATGATCTTCCGGCGGTACGGAATGTTTGTCGGGGGGATCGACCTTCCAGATGAGAAGCGTCCCACCCTGGCCCGGGCCATCGAGGTTGCCGCGCGCCCGCGGCGACTCCTGGTGCCGCTGGCGCCCTGTGCCGCCGAGCCGGCCGAGCCGGCCGTCAAGCCCGGCCAGGAGGTCCAACCCGGCCAGCGCATCGGCATCGCCCGCGACTGTGCCGGCGTGGATGTTTTCGCCCCGCTGGGCGGGCGCGTGCGGGGCATTTGCACGGTTGCCGTCGCGCGGTGGGGCGGCTTCGCCGAGTCGCCGGCAATCGAACTGGCCGATCTTTCAGACCCGGCCGGGATCGTCCCGCCTCGCCGCACCGAAGCGCCTGATGAGCACGCTGGGCGAGACTTCGACTGGCAGGCCGCCGGCGATGATGAGCTGCTCGCCCGCCTGACCCAGGGCCAGCTTACCACCCACCGGTTCAGACCCCAGCCGCTGGCGGAGTTCCTTGCCCTAGCGCGGGCTGGAAAATGCCGCTGGACGATCCTCAACGCCCTGGACCACGAACCGTACGTCTCCAGCGACCACCGCCTGCTGGCTGAGTTCGGCCCGGAGGTCATTGAGGGCCTGGCCATAGTCGCCAGGCTTGTCGGCTCGCGAAACATCATCGTCGCCGCCGACCACCGGCGGACCAGTCAGTACCAATCCTGCAACGCCCCAGCCGAGCGGTTCGGCATCGCCCGAATCGCCCTGCCGCACAAGTACCCCATGGGCGCCGACACCATACTCACCAAGGTCCTTACCCGCCGGGAGACCCCTCCCGGCCAAAACCCCCTGTCGGTGGGCGCGGCCATGCTCGACGCCCCAACGTGCCTGGCTGTGCATCAGTGGGTAGTTCGCGGGCGGCGCGTACACGGGCGGGTGGTAACGGTCGCGGGGCTCCACACGGCCCGGCCGGGAAACTTCTGGACGCCTTTCGGCACGCCTTGCGCCGAGCTTACCTCTCTGACGGCCGGTGCGAACCCTTGCGCCGCCGGCGGCCCCGAGCCGACGCTGATTCACGGCGGCCCGATGGCTGGGACTCTGTGCGACGCCCGTGCCGTTGTCACGCCCGCGACCGGCTCGGTGCTGAGCCTCGAAGCCGCCCCCATGCCCCTGCCCGGCCCGTGCATTCGCTGCGGGTGGTGCATGGACCATTGCCCGGCCAGGCTCAACGTCGCGATGCTCAACGACGCGTTCGAGCTGTCGCTGGTGGACCGCGCCGCGCTGGGCGGGGCCTTGGCGTGCGTCGAGTGCGGCGTGTGCGGCTACATATGCCCGGCCAGGCTGCCGCTGACGCAGCGGGTCAAGCAGCTAAAGCGGCAGATCGTCGCCTTGCGGCGTGCCGCGGCCCTGGCCCCAGGGGCGGAGGTCCCGCCGGCCCGGGCCGGCCCGCCCGCCGGCGCCCACGGGAGCCAGGCCCGATGAACCCCGACGCCACAACCTCCAGCCAGGACCGCACACACGCCGGCGCGACCGCCGCCCACGTGCATGACTCGCCATTTATCCGCGCGCCGGAAGGGGCACACACGGTCTTCATGGTCACCGTATTGGCTGTTTGCGGGCCACTGCTGGGCGGGATCGTGCTGTTCGGCTGGCGAGCGGCTCTCGTCGCAGCCCTGGCAATAACGAGCTGTGTCGTAACCGAACTGCTCTACTACCGCGTAACCCGCATCCCCGCCCTGCTGGGCCGGTCGCACGCCGTGCTCACCGGAGTGCTGCTGGCGCTTAGCCTGCCGGCGTTCGTGCCGTGGTTCGTGCCCGTCGTGGCCGGGGCGTTCGCCATCATCGTCGGCAAGGCCGTCTTCGGCGGCGTCGGGCACTTCCTCTGGCAGCCCGCCCTCGTCGGGCGGCTTGCGGTGGCGGTAATGTTCCCGGCCCTGCTGGCCGTCTCCGACGCCCGCTTCCAGCATCGCCTGCCCGTGCTCGCACAAAACCGCCTGCTCGTCGGCGACGTGCGCGATGGCGCCTTCGGCAACGACATCGCCACGTGGCGAGGCCGCCCCGCGCCCAATGGCAAGGACGCCTTCCTGCTGACCCCGCCGACAGAGACCCTGCGAGGCCTGACCGACCGCCAGTCGCCCGCCTACAGCGCCCTGGTCTTTCGCCCGCCCGCCCCGTTGGGGGCCGAGCAACTCGACGCCAAGCCCGCCGCCCTGCTCCAGATGCCGCCGATGGAGAACCTCTTCTACGGCGCGCGCCCCGGAGGCATGGGCGAGACCGGCATAATCCTGCTGGTCGTCGCGTGTCTGTACCTCATCTACCGAAACTACCTCAAGTGGGAACTGCCGATGGCAATGTTCCTGGCCGCCTCGGTCGCCGTCGCCGTCGCGCCGATATACCTGGCCGGGCCAAACAACACCGTGCAGACGCTCTGGCTGCCGCTGCTGTCGCCGGAGGGCCTCGGCACGGCTCTGACGTACGTCAGCTACCAGCTCCTTTCCGGCCAACTCGTGCTGGCGATGGTGCTGGTGTCCGTCGAGATGACAAGCCGGCCCGTGACCACCGGTGGGCAGGTCCTGCTGGGCCTTGGCTGCGGTACGCTGGCGATGCTCCTGCAACTCTACACCACCGTGCCAATCCCCTGCCTGATGGCCGTGCTTGCGATGAACACCCTCACGCCGACCATCGACCGCTTCTGGCGCCCGAGAGTCTTCGGCACCAAACACTTCGCCATACTACGCGGGCAGTAGCGCGGACAAACTCCCAGGCCGAAGGGCTGGGCGGAGGAAAAGGGGGAGGAAAAGATCGTGGATAACATCGGAAACGGTATCAGGGAAGTAATGCCTCAGTTACAGGGGGTGGGATCACTTCGCTAACCCGCCGCGGCGGGCTATTGTGCGGCCGGTGAAGCCAAAGCGGTCCCGGCGCGCCGGGACACCTGCCTACCGGCAGGCAGGCTCCAAATGTGTCGTTATCCTTGTGGCTGGCCACTTCAAAAGGAGCGGCCTTGCCGGCGCAGAAGCCCTTGTAGTAGAGAACCTTGATCTGTGCCCGGAAATCAGGTCGCTCACTTTTTTCTCTCGAGTGCGAATAAATTGCTTGACAGCGCCGGATGGCAATGGTATAATTGCCGGAACGCAGGTTGGGATTGACGCGGGTGGATCTTGCGGTAGTCGTTTGGCCGCACACGGTGTGTGCCGGACGGCCCCGGAGGACAACCGGAAAGTGGGTTCAGCCGCTTTTCGACTGCTTCGTTTTCGTTGTGATTGCCGTTTGTGATGCGTACTTGCGGAAGACTTTTTCTGCAAGCAAATGTGGATATTTTTCAGGCAAATACAGTGTTTATCCTGCGGGCGGTATTGAAAGAGCAAGCCGCCCGTGTTGGAATGCTTCACCTGGTTGGCGTTTTGGCTTAAAGGAGCCGGGATGAGTAGTAGAAAGCGCAGAAATACTCTTTCGACCATCGAGGCCGCACGGATGCTTGGTGTGGCCGTGTCGTCGGTTTCGAAGTGGATTGATGAAGGCAAGCTCGTGGCCGGTCGAACGCCCGGGGGACACAGGCGGATCGAAAAAGACGACTTCGTGCGGTTCCTTCATCAGCAGAAGTTCAGGATCCCGCCCGAGTTGCAGCCCGAGACAACGAAGATTCTCATCGTTGACGATGAGAAATCCTTCGCCAAGTGGCTTGCCGAGGAGATCGGGCAGCGCTACCCGCGGTCGGAGGTGAGCGTGGCGTTTGACGGCTACTCGGCCGGGGAGATCGTGGGGCTGGTCAGGCCGGCGGTCATCATTCTTGACCTGCACATGCCGGACATGGACGGCTTCGAGGTCTGCCGCCGCATCAAGTCCAATCCGCTGATCAGGCAAACTGCCGTAATCGCCGTTACCGCCGACCCGGACCCCAAACACATTGGCCGCATCATTGGCCTGGGGGCCTGCGCATGTCTGCCTAAACCGCTCGATCTCGATGCCTTGGCTGCCACGATCGACAAGGCCCTGGGCATTGCCAGGCCGGCCCAGGTAGCGGCCGAGGCCGGCAACTGAAGAAGGTGGCCGGCTTGCCGGTAGCCGGTAGCCGGGAAGAGCGAAACCAGTGGACAGTGGACAGTGGACAGTGGACAGTGAAAAACGGGAACAAGGAACCGGAACAAAGAAGTAAGACTTGGAATCTGGTAATGGGCTGTTGAGGCTTGCTCGCGTCAGCGAGCATGGAATGGAACAGGGAACCCGGAAAGAAACGACGGAACCTGTCGCCTGAAGCCTGTCGCCTGAAGCCTGTCGCCTGAAGCCTGTCGCCTGTCGCCTGAAGCCTGTCGCCTGAAGCCTGAAGCCTGTCGCCTGAAGCCTGAAGCCTGAAGCCTGAAGCCTGAAGCCTGAAGCCTGAAGCCTGAAGCCTTCTTTTCAGAGCAGATTAACGCAGATAGGAGCGGGGCGTCGGATTTGGTTGGACCTGTCGATAGCCTCAGTTACTGGAACGCGGGGGAACGGAAAACCCGCTTTCGGATCGGATTCTCTCGACCAATGCGCCGGTGGTAGTTGCTTGCTGCACGGGCCTGTGCGATACGCGGCTGTGCTGACTACCAAGTGTCCACACGTGCCTTCCAAAGCCCTTCAAAGCGTTCTTCGCCAAGTTAAGCCGGGCCATAGCGTAACGTAACATGCTTTCGGCAAAGCTCTTAAACGCGGAATTGCGTCATATGCGTAAAATAATGAATATCACGAGACTATTTATATTGTCATTAACGATTCTATCGCGTACAATGCTTGTGCGGCCATGGTGGAGCTGGAACTGTGGCGTGGCATCGTCTCCAGTGACTTTTGTGCCGGAGTCGCATATCTTTGCCGGAGTCATCCGATGGAGCTCGAAAGGTTGCAGGGAAGCAGCGGGGCCGCGGGGCTGCAAGCCGCCGAGGTGCTTATCGCCGATGATGACCCATCCTGCCTGGCGGCGTTGGAGAGTGCGTTTCGCATTCAGGGGCTTCGGACGATCTCTTGTCGCGATGGCCGGGATGCCTGGGCGGCGATACGCGGGAATCCATACATTTCCCTGGTCGTGCTGAACTGGATGCTCCCCCAGTTGGACGGTCACGCGATCTGCCGGCTACTGCGGAAGCACCGGCCGGCGGTGGCTTCCGTATTGATGATCGGCCAGAGTTTCCTCCGCGAGGCATGGACGGCCCTGGACCTTCAAACGCGGTACGTTCTTACCAAGCCGTTTCCCAAGTCGGGGCTTGACCGCACGGTCGCCAGTATAGTCCTGGACGCATTTCGGCGCTGCTGAGCCATTGCCTTCTGTTGCTTGCTAAAGCCCGCCACGGAGGCTGACGATAAGACGGGCGGGTCGAGGTCAGGTGAAAAGCGAGCAGCAATGGCTTCAGCTTGGCCGGATACTCTCAGCCGCAGACTCAGCGCAGCGTCAATTCCCGATACCGCACGCCGCACGCCGCGGGGCCATTGCGCCGGCCGGATGTCAATTCCAACGTACCCGCCGCCGATTCGGGGGGCCCGCGGGTCTCATCGCATAGGAGCATTCCGATGGAAGCCCATGGCAGCAGGGTACTGATAGTGGACGATGATCCGGTTGTGGGAGAGTTGATTCGGCAGCAGTTGGCCGAGAAGGGCTTTAGCTGCCAGGTGACCCAGGATCCCCGCTGCGCCGGGGACATCATCGATACGCAGCCGCCCGATGTCATGATCACGGACATCGAGATGCCCGGCACGAGCGGCCTGGAGCTGCTTGTCCACGCCAGGAAGCACGCACCCCAGTGCAAGGTGGTGCTGGCGACGGGGTATTCCAAGCGGCAGTATTTGGTGCAGGCCCTGTTGCTTGGTGCCCATGACTACATCGAAAAGCCATTCCGGCCGGGCGAACTGGTCGAAGTGGTCTCCAGGGCAGCCAACGGGGGCGCTGAGGGGCAGCTTCTTGTGGACCGCGCCGTCGAGGCCATGGAGTTCAGCCATCAGGTGCGCCAAGCCTCGCTGGACAGCGTGGGCGCGCTGGTCCGCGCGGTGGAGGCCAAGGATCCCTACACCCGCCGGCACAGCGAGCAGGTAGCCCACTACGCGGTACACCTGGCCCGCGCGTTGGGGATGTCCGCGGCGGACGTCGAGTCCATCCGCGTGGCCTCTCTGCTGCACGACATAGGCAAGATAGGCGTGCCGGACCACATCCTGATTAAGGCCGGCCCGCTGACGGACGAGGAGTTCCAGCAAGTCAGCCGGCACCCGGCTCTCGGCTCGGACATCCTGGCCAACATCACGCTTTTCGCCAGTGAGGCCAAGCTGATCCGCCATCACCACGAGAGGTGGGACGGCAAGGGATATCCCAACGGCCTGGTTGGAGAGGAAACACCCCTGGCGTCGAGGATCATCCAAGTCGCCGACTGCGTCGACGCCATGCTGATGGAACGCACGTACAAGGCCGGCTATTCGGTTGACGCGATGCTGGGCGAACTGATCCGGTGTGCGGGCACTCAGTTCGATCCGAAGATCGCGGCCGCGGCGCTGGCATGGTGTCAGTCGCATCGTGAGGCGCTGTTCCTGCCGGGCAAGAACCTGGTGCCGGAATCCATCTCTGCTTAGGAGAAGCCGCAAGTGCAAACCGGGAAAGCCATCCCCCGCGAGCAGGCCGGCCCGTACCAGGGGCCGTTGCACGCCGCAGGTGAAGACATGCATGACGGCGGGAATATCTCGGCCGCGGCGGTTCGAGTTACAGGAATACTGGGCGCGTCGGCGGCGCTGGTCACCCTCGCAACGGGCGTGGTGGTGCTGTTCGGCTGGCTGCTGGACATCCCAGCGCTGAAGAGCGTGCTGCCGGGGTTCGTGACTATGAAGGCCAACACCGCCGTCGGCTTTGTCCTGGGCGGGACATCGCTGGCGCTTCTCGGGCGCGCGGGCCGCTCCGCGCGGATTCGATGGCTGTCGCAGGCATGCGCGGGGACCACGGCGCTGCTGGGCCTGCTCACCCTGAGTCAATACCTGTTCGGGCTGGACTTGGGCATTGACCAACTGCTCTTTCGGGAACCGGCTGGGACCGTGGGAACGCTGTCCCCCGGCCGCATGGCACCGGCGAGCGCGATCGACTTCTTCCTGCTGGGCGGCGCACTGCTGCTGGCCGGTTTCCGCCGAACCATCCTGGCCTCGCACTGGCTGGCCCTGCTGGCCGGGGTGATCGGGTGGCTGGCCCTGGTGGGTTATCTATACGAGGCCTCTGACCTGTACGGCATAGGTCACTACATGCAGATGGCGGTTCACACGGCCGTGGCCTTTATCATCCTGGGCCAGGGGGTGCTGCTGGCGCATCCGGCGGACGGCCTCATGTGGATAGTCACCAGCAACACCATGGGCCGCTGGCTGCTGCGGCGGCTGGCGCCGCTGGCGGTGGCCGTGCCCCTGGTCCTGGGGTGGCTGCGGGTGCAAGGCGAACAACACGGCTACTTCGAAGGCACATTCGGGGTGGCCCTCATGATGATAGTCCTTATGGTCATCCTGGTGACCATGATCTGCTGGACCTCACGTGCCCTGAGTCGGATGGACGCAGTTCGTCGTAAGGCCGAAGGGGCGCTACAGGAGAATGAGAAACACTATCGACAACTGTTCAACAGCATCAGCGACGCGGTCTTTCTTCATGGGACAGGCGAAGACGGGCTGCCCGTGCGATTTGTCGAGGTCAATGAGGTCGCCTGCCGCAGGCTCGGCTACACCCGCGAGGAGTTGCTGCGCATGCGACCCATGGACATCGACGCCCCCGAAGGCATCGCCCTGATTCCTGGCATGATGAAGATTTGGAATGCCACCGGGCATGCCACCTGGGAGGGCGTGCATCTGACCAAGGACGGGCGGAAGATCCCTGTGGAACTCAGCAATACAACCTTCGACGTTGGCGGGACGGAGATGATGCTGACCACCGCCCGCGACATCACCGATCACAAGCGGGCAGAGGAGGCGCTGCACTTATTCAGGGATTTGGTGGAACATTCCTCCGACGCCATCGGCATGTCGACACCCGATGGGAGACACTATTATCAAAATAAAGCTTTCGATCTCATGTTCGGCGATATCGGAGATTGTCCACCCGCGACCGTGTATGTTGGCCACGCGATCGGAAAACAAGTCTTCGACACGATCATGGGCGGAGGAAGTTGGCAGGGCGAAGTGAAAATGTTCAAGAAAGACGGGGCAATCCTGGACATTTTCCTGAGAGCCTACGCCATCCAGAACCAGGACGGTCGTGTCATCGGACTCGTCGGCCTGCATACCGACATCACCACCCGCAAGCGGGCGGAAGAGGAGCGACGCCGCCTGGCGGCCATTCTGGAGGCAGCGCCGGACTTTGTCGGTTTCGCCGATGCGAAAGACGCGCACATTCTTTACATCAACAAGGGCGGGCGCCTGATGACGGGGTTGACGCCGGATGAGGATGTCACAAGACTGAAGATTTCCGATGTCCACCCGGAGTGGGCCAACCGGATACTCTTGGAAACCGTTCTTCCGACCGCCGGACGCGATGGTTTGTGGACCGGGGAATGCGCCTTTCTACACCGGGACGGACACGAGATCCCTATCATGATGGCGCTGCTCGCCCACAAGACCCCCTCGGGGGAAGTGGAAGTCTTCTCCACCATCTCGCGCGACATCACCGAGCGCAAGCGCATGGAGCACGAGTTGCGGCGCCTGGCTGTGATTGCCGAACAGGCCGCGGAAGGGATCGCCGTGGCGGACCTGGACGGCAACCTCCAGTTCGTCAACCATGCCTGGGCCAGGATGCACGGATACGAGTCGGGCGCGGAACTCGTGGGGAAGCACCTGAG
>CAYOBS010000144.1:0-8732 GCA_964402305.1 uncultured Planctomycetaceae bacterium
CCCACGCCGTCAACCGCGTGCTGGCCTACCACGTCGCCAACCAACTCGGCAAACCACTCAAGATGGCACGGTATGCCATCGAGACGGGGGGATGAAGATTGACCGCGGACGCGGAGACGTGTGATCCTTCGGTTCACCAGAAGAAGGGAAAAGCCGAGGACGAGGACGAGAACGAGAACGAGGACGAGGACGAGGGCTGTCGCCGGGATTCTGCCCCTACCACCGCCTCAAACCGAATGAATTCGAAAGCCCCGAAAGGGGTGAAAGCGTTTAGCCGGCCCTTGGGGCCCCTTACGGGGGGGGGCGTAAGCCCCCGGTATGCAGTCATTTATGCGATTGATCCCTGAAGGGGCGACAGGACAGCACCGCATTGGGAGTCCCCGGAAGCCGCGCCCCCGGCCTGCATGCGATTATTGCGCTGGATCATATTCCTGGCGTTCTTCAAAAAGAGTCATCTGTTCCGACGATTTCTTATCCGGTTGACCATATAGGGATGCAACCGATTCCTCAAGCTCTTTCAGAGCATTCTCATGATGACGTAAGAACCATTTCTCGTGGTTTTCAAAATACTCATCGCGTATATCAGGGCGTCTCAAATCCAAGGGCACTCTCTTCATGCGGGGGTCAACGCTGTCAAATCCTGTGAACGGCGCAGATAGACGATCTTTAGTCATTGCTACATAATCAGGGTTGATCTCAATGCCAATAGCCCTTCTATTAAGTTGTTGACAGACGCGAAGGGTTGTACCACTGCCGGAATACGGGTCTACCACGAGATCTCCCTCGTCTGAAGACGCCAATATCATACGTTCAATCAGTCCCTCTGGCTTTTGCGTTGGATGATCCTGTCTGTTGCCATTGCAGTAGTGAACATGGGAGAACTCCCATACATCGCCCGGATTGGCGCCTCTCATGTTGTTACGATCTCTGTAGTATTTTTGAGGAACACGGACGTTGTCTAGGTTAAACTTAAACTCTTTGGATTTCGTAAACATCAAGATGTCATCATGCCGAGGAGAAAATCCTTTGGTCTTTCCCATGCCTTGTGTATAGTGCCATACAATCCAACTATTAAAAAACATCTGAAGTTCACGATCTAGGATATCGTAAAGGTAAGATATGAATCTAAATCCCATGAATACATACAAGGTCCCAGATGGTTTGAGAATTCGTTGAGCTTGGCGAAGCCAATTCTTGGAGTACGCGAGATAATCATCAAAGCCTTGTACATCGCGGTTGTTCCCGTAGTCCTTACCAAGATTGTAAGGTGGGTCAGCAACAATTATATCCACTGAGCCAGACTCTATTTTGCCCAGTTCGACAAGGGCATCGCCAGCAATGATGTCAACATTACTCATCTGACTTTATCCATTCATTCGTTTTGGCCATGTGTAGCCACTCATCAAAGCCTTTTTTCGAACTTATGAACTTGTGGTCGAGTAGTTGGCAGAACTCCCATGTAGTCCGCTTCGTAAGCGTCACATAGTGAATATCGCGAACTTGCAGTTGTCCAGTTCCAAGTGCGGGGTTGTAACTTATGTCGGACGCCGATAAGTACTTTAGGTCATAGGCGTTATAGGCAACTACTTCCATTATGCCGTCCATAAGACCAGTTGCTGGATTCCTAGTTGAATAAACGCGGTGTTTAAGGGACAATATGATAAAAATATAATCGGGATCTTCGACATAGGCCGTTCGGATTCGCTTAAAGGAAGTTATATTCGGCGATTTACCGCTCGATTCGATATCTTCTGCGGTGGCTTTGACATCAACTTCCGCAGTAACGCCGCCTTCCCGCTTGCGTTCCTTCTTAAATTGAAGGATAATATCGGCCATGTAAAGACGATCTTTTGCCTCGACGTTGATGAGGGAATAGCGATTATTTGCATCTTCAAGAACATCTTGAAAGACCTCAACAGCCCACGCTTCGACAAATGGACCAGCAATCTTGTTAATATTCTCCATTGGAAGACCAAGCTTCAGATTCGTATTGATGATGATCTTATTCCGACCAGTGTCGATAGCTTCCTTCATTATGCTTTCGATAGAAGTAGTGACAAATGCTGAGCATTGATCGTAATCTTCGCATTGTTCCGGTATCTTGAATTCGCAGTCATCATACTTCATGGACGATACTTCTCCGCATTTTTAAGCCCAACAATAGTTGGCCAGTGGCTTGCTTCCCAAGACACATCGCTCGCGATGCCGTGCTTGCGTCCGCGGAAGCATGTCCCCAAAACGATCCCAACGCTTGCAGCGTTTGCGATGCCGTAGTTCCGGTCCCATCCCAGGAACGATAACAACATGATGCCGGGGATTCAATGGTAAATATGGACGCCAACCATCCATCCCGGTTTTTCACCGGCTGGGCGGGCAGCGTCATGGGCTGCGCGGAGGCCATGCTGGCCATGCTGGCCGCACTGTCCACTTGCCCGCTTCGGCGAGCGGCCTTAACGGGGCTTGAAGGCGTTGGCCATTTGGCGGACGAGGGGGTCGGGGTCGTTGGACATCAGGTCGACGATGGTGGCATTGCCCTTGCTGGCGGTGGCGGCGAGCATCTCGACGAGGCGGCAGCGGACCATGGCGGCGGGGTCCTCGATCAGCGGCGACAGCAGGCCGATGACGGTATCGTCCGGCTGGACTGCGCCGATGGCCAAGGCCGCCTCGGCGCGTACGGCGGGGGATTTGTCGGCCAGGATCGCGCGGAACATGGAGAGGACGGTCAGGTGGTCGAGTTGGCCCTGGAGCATTCCCGGCGGGGCCTGGCGGTTGCGTTCGACATCGACGGCCAGCGCCAGCATCGAGCCGATCTGTCTCGCGGCCCGCATTCGTGCCGGCAGCTTGCCGCGGCGGTAGTCGAAGACGATTCGTCCCAAGGCGAGTTGGTATGCCAGGCGCCAGCCGTCGGGCGTGTCGGCGGCGACCTTGCCCAGCAGGCCGGAGCGGACGACCTTGAGCGGCTGGAGCTTGAAACTCGGCAACCTGGTGGCGCCGTCGGCGGCGGGGTCGACGATGCCGTTGACGGTCAGGCGCAGGTCCTCGAGCGGGTGCGGCGCGACGGCGGCGGCCAGGTCGCCCACGTCCAGCCTGACCCGGCAGGTGACGGTCTGTCCGGGCTTGAGGACTCTCGGCGCGGCCCAGACGGCCATGGGCAGTCGAGAGGCGTTGACCAGGACCTGGCCGCGGGAGTCTTCGAGCTGCGCCGCCAGTGCCAGGCGGGGGTTGATCACGCCGGTCTCGCCCAGCGGGACGTCGGTCGCGCTGATGTTCTTCAGGGTGGCGTCGATCTCGATTGGCTCGCCGCAGAGCAGCCGGCCGTCGGCGTCGACGACGGGCGCCAGTTGGATCGAGATGCACTCATTGGGCCGCGAGAGCATTTTCAGGCAGTCCGGCGGGAGGTCCTTGAGCAGCGCCAGTGCCTCGTCGCGGCCCTTTGGCGCGGGCAGTTCGATCTGGTTCCTGGCGGCGATATCGCGAAGCTTTCGCCAGGCCGGACCGCTGGCGCCCAGCGGGGCCGCGGCGAGCACAGCCTTGCGGAGGTTTTCCTTGTCTCCGGCGGCCTGGTATCGTTCGGCCAGGAGGACCGACGCGTAGAGGTCCTTTCCGAGGAGCTTTTCGAGCCTGGCCATGCCCTGCTTGACCTGGTCGCCAATGAGTTCGGCGGCGCCCATGATTCGCTGGTAGACGGGGTTGTTGGCGTCTGAGACGATAGCCCGGCCGGCATATACGACGGCCAAGCTCGGGTGCGGCTGGGTTGTGGCGTAGAACCAGCCCAGTTCGGCGGCCAATGCCGGGGAGGTCGTGCCGGCGCCCTGGCGGACCTTGTATGCCCTGGCCATGTTCTGGATGAGTTGCCCGGCCCGGGTGTCCTTGCCGGCCTTGCGGCAGGCCTCGATCAGCAGGCTTTCCAGGTCGGAGTTGTCGGCGTATCGCTCAAGGGCGGGCTGTAGCACCTCGACGGCCTTGTCGGGCTGGTTGGCGTCCAGCAGCGCGCTGGCGTACTGGGCGGTCATCCTGGCCGGGGCGGTGATGGGTTGCTTGTCGGATGCCCCCGCCGCCCAGACGTGGCTGAAGAACTCCATCGCCTTTTCGTGGAGGCCCAGTTCCCCCAGCCGCAGGCCGACGCGCCATGCGGCTTCGAAGGCCCTGGGCCTGGCTCGAAGCGTCCGCAGGTCCAGGGCGACCGAAGTGTTGGGATCGTCAGGCTCGCGGGTTTGCGTCCATGCGGCCAGGCCGGCCGGCCCATAGGGGTCCAGCGTCACGGCCTGCCTGGCGGTTTCGGCGGCGTCCGTGGTTCGCCCCTGGCCCAGCAGAAGATCAGTCAGCGTGGCCAGGGTCTGTGCCCGGACGGACTCGTCGAGGTCCTTTTGCTCGGCGACGGACCGGAGGAAAGCATCGCGATCCGCGACGTTCTGCATTCCAGCCAGGCGGGCGTTCATCCATCGCATGCGGACCTGGTAGTCATCCGGCTGCCCGGCCAGGTACGACTCAAGGGCCTTGATTTCGGCGTTGGGGTCGGCCTGGGCGAGGTAGATATCGGCCAGGAGGCGGCCGGCGCGACAATCGCCCGGCGCAAGCCGGTCGGCGAAGTGGCTCAGCACCACCAGCCGACCGGCCCGCGCGGGCATTGACGATGGGCAGCAGGTCATCTCGATGGCAGAGTTGAGGAAGCTCTCGGCTGCCAATCGCGAGTCCTGGTTCGGTTCGGAAGAACCTAAATACACGGCACTGGCCGGCTGAGCCGCCCTGGCCGACACCGCGCCGGTCCAGGTAGCCAGCAGCGCAAGGACGACCGTCGCCTTCATGCTTCATTCCTCATTGAGGTTGTGAAAAAAGAGGATCACCACAGAGACACAGAGACACAGAGACACAGAGACTATGAAAGATACAGCAATAGAGTATTGCGTTTCTTCACCTCTGTACCTCTGTGCCTCTGTGGTCAATTCATTCACAGCCTCATTGCCGCGCGGTTCCGATGCTTTGCCGGCACCGCACGCGTGCGTCAGTTGCCTGCTGTCGGGCGGACCGTGATCACCTCGGCCTTCTCGCCGCGCCGAACCAGCAGTTGGATCGGCGTGGTCGCGCCCGCGGCCAGGGACTTCTCGACGATCTCCTTGAAACTGTCGACTTTCGTGACCGGTTGGTTGTTGACATTGGTGATCACGTCGCCGCCCTGAAGGCCGGCAAGGGCGACCGGGCTGTCCTTAACCATGCCCACGACGATCAGGCCGGGAACCGTCGAGGAAGGCGTCTTGTCGAGGAACTCATCAAGCGGGACCTTCTCGCGAATCAGCAGGCCGATGGCCTTGTTGAAGTACTGCTTGGCCTCGTTGGGCCTGATCGGCATCTCCTCGAGGGTGACGCTGACCTCCTTGGAGGCCGTGCCGCTGAGGATCTTGAGCTTGACGACGGTGCCGACTCGCATCCTCATGAGCTGGCGGACGAAGTTCTTGACCGTCAGGTCGGGCGTGGCCAGCTTCTCCAGGGGCTGGCCGTCCATCTCGACGATGATGTCACGATCGGCCAGGCCAGCCTTTGCCGCCGGCTGCTTGGGGATAACCTCGTCGATCTTGACGCCGGGCTTGTCCAGCTTGAGGATGAGGACGAGGTCATCGTTGATGGCCTCGAACTTGTTGATGCCCAGCCAGGGCAGGCGCGCCACCTTGCCGTCGGAGGGGATGTTCTTCAGCACGTCGACGAACTCCTCGATGGGCGTGAAGAAGGCCGCCTGCTGCTGATCGACCAACTGGAGCGGCGCCATGCCTTTTTCGGTCGGGGCCTCGAAGCTCAGCGGGAGTTGACGCCCGATGATGCCGATAGCCTGCCCATCGGCGTTGAATACAGGCGAGCAGGAGCCTGTGAGCCGCCCGCCCGTGACGAGGACAAGGTCGTTGGGCACTCGAAGCTTCGAGGAGACGTAGGCTGTGCCGACGTACACCGGCCAGGACGGATCGCTCATCATCAGGCCGATGGACGCGACCTGGTCGCCGAGCTTCACCCCCGAACTGGGGGAAAACTGCACGACCTGCCATACATGCTTCTCCAGGCACTGCACGAAACCCAGGCCCGTCCAGGGATCGATGCCCAGAAGCTTGGCCTTGAGCGTCTTTCCTTCATTGCCCGGCAGGACCAACTGGAAGTCCTTGAGCTCCTCAACCCGCATCCGCGGGTCCAGCGACGTCGTCACGAATACCCCGGCCTGGGAGATGCAGACGGCCTGGCCGGCGCCAGTTCTGTTGCCAGTCTCCATCTCGACGGTGTACTTGACCACCGCCAAGGACCCAGATGCCTTGGTAACCATGTCGCTGAGCAACTTGGACGTCTGAGCCTGCGCCACGGCCGACAGGGCCAGTAACATCACCGCGCAAAACACCATGTACCGTTTCATTTCGACTCCTTTGCCCTTAGAGGGCGGTTCAAGATTGCCTGCCATACCTTGGCGGTAAGTTCACAAACGACCTGATGCCGGGCCCATTCATAGCCCCAGGAGCCTCCAAAGGCACAATGCCTCGGACAGGCCCCTGCTACCGTCGATACGCACGAAATCAGCAAATTGTTCGCCTGAAATAAAAGAACTACAAGGCCAAAAAACCTTCGAAACGTGAAGGTGTACTACAAACCACGAACAAGCTGGTTGTTATCATCGACCAA
Source organism: uncultured Planctomycetaceae bacterium (assembly GCA_964402305.1). Lineage (GTDB taxonomy): Bacteria > Planctomycetota > Phycisphaerae > SM23-33 > SM23-33 > JAUWQU01. Next base: position 6,652 of record CAYOBS010000144.1, read on the forward strand.
AACGACCCTTGGCTTGAACTGACCTGCCTGCTCGACCGTAACGTACGCGTGGGACATGATGATGATCTTGTCCCCGGCGTGAACCAGCCGGGCCGCGGCGCCGTTGACGCAGACCTCGCCGCTGCCGCGCTGCCCTGGTATGACGTAAGTCTCGTGCCGAGTCCCGTTCGCCAGGTCCGCCACGAGCACGAATTCACCTTCCACCAGGCCCGCGGCCTCCATAAGGTCCTGGTCGATCGTGACCGACCCGACGTAATCCAGGTCCGCCGAGGTTACCGTGGCACGATGAATCTTTGTCCGAAGAACCTTTATCAACATATCAGTATCAACATTTCGACGTCGAATGTCAGAACAATCTCTAAGGATCGCAACCTCGCCAGGCCCGCACCCGGCCGGAAGCGGTTTATTTTAACTGCCGGGCTTGTGCTAGTCCACCAGGATATTGTCTATGAGCCTGGCCCGGCCGAAACGCACCGCCAAGGCGATCAGCACATTGCCATCGGTTTTTTCCACGGGCGAAAGCTCCCGCGGGTCCACGATTTCGACGTAATCCACGACCCCGCCCGGTGCATGGTCGGCCAGGTACGCCAGGATCGCCTCGACGACCTCGCCGGCCGGCGGATGACTGCCGGCGACCAGATCGGCCGCCATTGCCAGCGACTGCCACAGGGCAGGCGCCGAGCGACGCTCGTCGGGCGTAAGGTACGCGTTTCGGCTGGACATAGCCAGCCCATCCGGCTCGCGGACAGTCGGGCAAATCTCGATCGCCAGCGGGAAGTTCAGGTCGTCGGCCATCCGGCGGATGATCGCGGCCTGCTGGAAGTCCTTGGCCCCGAAGTACGCAACGTCCGGCTGGACGATGTTGAAGAGCTTGGCCACGACCGTGCAGACGCCCGCGAAGTGCCCCGGCCTGCTGGCGCCGCACAGCGTCCGGCCGAGGTCGGGCACTTCGACGACGGTCCGGCACGGGCGCCCGTACATCTCTCGCGCATCCGGCAGCAGCACCGCCGCCACGCCGTGCGCCTGGCAGCCCGCCAGGTCAGCCTCGGGCGTGCGGGGATACTTTGCGAGGTCCTCGGCGGGTCCGAATTGCAGCGGGTTTACGAAGATGCTGACCGCCACGAACGGGCATCGCCGCCTGGCCGAGTCAATGAGGCTGTAGTGGCCCGCGTGAAGCGCGCCCATTGTCGGGACCAGGCCGACAACATGCCCCGCCGACTTCGCGGCGGCGACCGCGGCGCGAATTTCCTGAATCGTCCGGGCAACTATCATAGCACCGTGCGGATCCTCTTGATCAGTTCGGCCCGCGGGCGATGGTTGCGGAGGTCCACCTCGTCGCATCGCACCGTGAACACCGGGCACTCGGCAGCCTTGACGAGGTCATTATAGGCATCCCGCATGGCCGAGAGGAAGTCGGCGGTGATGGCCTGCTCGAAGGCCCTGCCGCGGACGGCGATCCGCTCCAGCAGGGCTGCCGGTTCGGCGTCGAGGTAGACCATCGCCTGCGGCGAATGCACCAGCGGCGCGACGCGAGCGTGGAGAACCTCGTAAGTGGCGAAGTCCTCCGGCGAGAGCCGCAGCGACGCGTACACGCGGTCCTGGCAGAAACCGTAATCGCCGACGAACGTCCCCGTCGCCGGCCAGTGACTCGCCGAGAGCTGGCTCACGCGCGACAGCAGGTAGAACACCTGTGCCGGCAGGCGCATTTCGTCCGCGCCGGCGTATGACTCGGCCAGGAAGGGGTTGCCCTCGTAGTCCTCTCGCACGAGCCTGGCCGGCAACTCCATCGCAAGCAGTTCGGCCAGCGTCGTCTTGCCCGAGGCGGGCAGGCCGATGATGCTCAGCAGCGGCGCCTGCCCTGCTGCCCCGCTTGCGGTTCCGACCTCGCCCGCCCCGCTTGCGGTTCCGACCTCGCTTGCGGTTTCGCCCTCGCCCACCCGGCTGTGCTCTTCGGGCGGCTGGAGCGCCGGCTTGACCCGCCCGCTGCGCACATCGTCGAGCATCTCGGAGATGGTCTTGCCCAGAACCGGATGGACCGCCTCCGGCGCGATGGTCGAGAGCGGCTCGAGCACGAACGCCCG
>CAYOBS010000145.1:0-8719 GCA_964402305.1 uncultured Planctomycetaceae bacterium
AAACGCCAATGGATGGCACAATACGTGTGAGGAACCCGCGGGTACCCGTCATGGGGGGCTTGTTTTGGATTTTGTGCTTTGAATTTGTTTCGGATTTCGTGCTTCGGATTTCGGATTTGTCGTGCAAGGAAAGGAGCCGTCATTGCCGACGGATGTGATAAAAGTCGATCGCGCCAATGGCGTAGAAGTCGCCGAGGCTGCCCATAAAGGCGTGTTGGCACTGAAGAAGGGCCGGCTGGTGGGCTTTGCGACCGAGACGGTCTACGGCGTGGCGGTGCTGGCAACCTGCGATGAGGCCATGTACCGCCTGCGCGAGCTCAAGAACCGCCCGGCCCGCCCGTTCAGCCTGCACCTTGGCAGGCCGCGGGATGTGCATCACTATGTGCGGCGCCTGCCGGACGCGGCCAAGCTGCTCATCCGCCGAAGCTGGCCTGGGCCGACAACGCTTGTCGTACCTGCCGGCGGGCAGTTCGCGGATGTCCGCCTGCGGCGGCGGCAGGGACTCTACGAGCGGCTCTGCCACGATGGTCTGATCGGCCTGCGCTGTCCCGACGAACCGGTCGCCCAGACCATGCTCTCGGGCATCTGGCTGCCGGTGGTGGCGCCAAGCGCGAACCTTGCGGGCCGGCCCTCGCCGCGCTCGGCGGGGGAGGTCCTGGAGGACCTCGACGGGAAGATCGACCTGCTCATAGACAGCGGCCCGACGCGTTACGGCAAGGACAGCACGGTCGTCCGCTGCGACGAATCCGGCTGGGAGATTCTCCGGGCCGGCGTCTACGACGATGACAGCATCCGCCGGATGCTGACGCGGACGTACCTTTTCGTATGCACCGGCAACACCTGCCGCAGCCCGATGGCGGCGGGGCTGGCGCGGAAGATCCTGGCTGAGCGCCTGGGCTGCAAGATCGGCGACCTGCCGCGTCATGGCGTGAAAGTGCTTTCCGCGGGCATCGTTGCCACTGACGGCGCCCGGGCGACCGCCCAGGCCACCCAGGCCGCGCGGGCGATAGGCGCGGACATTTCGCGACATCGCAGCCGAAACTTGACATTGGAGTTGATAAAAGAGGCGGATGTGGTATTTTGCATGACGGATTCTCACGTGTCCCAGGCCAGGCGAATAGCCTCCGACGAGGCCCACAAAATCCACAAGCTGGACGCCCACGGCGACGTGCCGGACCCGGTTGGCGGCAGTTTGGACGTCTACCGTGCCGCGGCCATGAGAATCGAGAAAGCCTTGCGGATTGCGCTGGCCAAGGGAGTATTATAAGGGCCACGCCAGCCGGGCTTCGCCGCGGTTACACCCGCCAAAAGGCCGTGCGGGCCGGATTGGATGAAGGACCATTATGAGGATTGCACTAGCCGCCGATCATCGCGGCCATTCCGTCAAGGAAAAGGTCGCCGTTCTGCTCAGCGAGCAGGGCCACGAGGTGTTGGACATGGGCACCAACAGCTCGCGGAGTTGCGATTACCCGAACCTCGCATACCCGGCCGCTCGATGCGTCGCCGACGGCAAGGCGGAGGTGGCGATCCTCGTATGCGGCAGCGGGATCGGCATGACGATCTGCGCCAACAAGATCGCCGGCGTCCGCGCGGCGCTTTGCCACGATGAGTTGACGGCCCAGATGTCCCGCCGGCACAACAACGCCAACATACTGTGCCTTGCCAGCGACATGCTCGGCGAGGAGATCATCCGGCGGATCGTCGCCAGTTGGCTGAGCACCAGTTTCGAGACCGGCGGGCGGCACGAACGCCGCGTCCGCAAGATCGCCTGGATCGAGCAGGGCAAGGACCCCGCCGGCTATAACGAAGAAAACGGCATGTTTGCCGACGATGAATCCGCCGGCTGCGGGGCGTAGGGGCCAGGGGCCGCGTGCTGTGCCGCGGCCCGATTGCGGATTGCGGATTGCGGATTGCGGATTTCCAAGGCGAGAGCTGAGGGGTCGGGGTTGCACGGATCAGAACGAGTGAAGTCACCACTTGGCGGCCTTCGAGGCTGATTCACGGCTTGGCCGTATCGTTACCGTCCCCGGGCTTGGTCGTCTTGTGGGAGGCGCTGTCCAAGATGGCCGAGATGTTGCTCTCGGACATCTGCGGTTTGATGACGATGTGCGGGGCGTGAATCTCGAACTTCTTGAACACGACCGTGTCATCCAGCAAGCTTCCGAGCTCCAGTTCAACGTCGAACGTGCATGGCTGCATCAGGTGCGACCCGTCGGAGCCCTTGGGGCTGGCATCCATCAGCCCGTGCCACTGCATCGTCCCCCCGAAACGCTGCAGGCTCATCGTGGTAACCGTCACCGTTTGACCCATGGCCTGCTCTACAGCCGAGATGACGATGGACCTCACCCAGATGTATCCGCCTATCGCCCCGATCAGCACGATAACGACCAACGCCAGGAAGATTCGAACCAGACGCTTCTTCATTGGCCTGTCCTTTGTGCCGAGATTCCCCGGACGGTTGCCAGCCGTGACCGCCATCGGCCTTTCACGATTATACCACCGATGTGAAGCGAGAGGGCTTTCAGAAAGACTCCGGCCCTTCGGGGAATCAATCCGCAATCCGCAATCCGCAATCCGCAATTCATCCATCCCCTGCACCTGCCTGCCGGCAGATCCCTGCTATTCCTTCGGGAATCGCGCGATGGCGTCGTCGTTGCCGATCAGGACGAGGACGTCGCCGGCGCGGACGGCGCTGGTCGGTCCTGGGGCGCTTATCACCGTCTGGCTGGAGGTGGCGGCGCCGTCGGGCGCGGTGTGCTCGGTGGTCCGGCGGATGGCGACGACCAGCACCTTGTAGCGAGCGCCGACGGCCAGGTCGGCGAGGGTTCTGTCGTGGAAGCTCGCGGGGGCCTGGACCTGCACGAGGCTGTAGCCCTCGCCGAGGACGGTTCTTTCCAGCACGGCCGGGGCGAGCAGGCGGTTGCACCAGCGGTCGGCGGACTCGCGTTCGGGGTTGACGATGTCGTCGGCGCCGACGCGGGAGAGTATCTGCCCGCGGACGCTGGTGGTGGCCCGGCTGATGACCCGCTTGACGCCGATCTGCTTGAGGATGACGGTGGACAGGACGCTTTCCTCGAAGTCCACGCCGATGCCGACGATTGCCGCGTCAACCTTGTCGATGCCCTGTGCGAGCAGGGCCTGCTCGTCGGTGGCGTCCAGGCTGACGGCCAGGGCCACGCGGTCCTTGATCTCCTCGACGATCTCCGGGTCGCGGTCGATGGCGATCACCTCGGCGCCCGCGTCGGCCAACTGCATCGCCAACCGCATTCCGAACCGTCCCAGACCGATAACTGCGAAGCGTTCCATGGAATCACCCGATTACCCTATTAGCACGGTTTCCGAAGGATATGAGTATTTTACCGGCCGGATGTGAGTGGTCACCGCCAGCAGCAGCGTCAGCGGCCCCACGCGTCCGGCAAACATTCCGAAGATGGCCACCAGCTTTCCCATCAGGCTGAGTTGGCCGGTTATGCCGGCCGAGAGGCCCACGGTTCCGCAGGCGCTGCACGCCTCGAAAAATAGCTTCATGAAGTCCCACCGCGGCATGGCGATGCAGAGCAGCAGCGTAACTGTGCCCACGAGCATCATGTACAACACAGCCACCGTCGCGGCGCGGCGCAGCAGCATGGCGGAGATCGTCCGCCGATAGGCCTCGATCTCCTTTCGCTGTCTGAACATCGACCATGCCGCCAGGATCAGAATCGTGAAGGTGACGGTCTTCATGCCGCCGGCGGTTCCGGCCGGGCTGCCGCCGACGATCATCAAACCGCATACCCACAGCCTGGCCGCGTCGGTAAGGTCCTTGTCCATGTCGATGGTGTTGAAGCCCGCCGTCCGGGCGGTGATGGACTGAAAGGCGCTCTCACGCAGCCTGGCGCCGAAAGGCATGTTGCGGAATCGCCGCGGGTCTTCCTTGACGGCCGAGCCCGGCCCATAGGTGGGGTTGCGTTCCAGTTGCGGAGGTGCGGCCTCGGTGCCGAACAGCATCAGCCCGGCCGTGCCGATCACCAGCAGCACCGCCGTGGTCGAAAGCGCGATCTTGGAATGCAGCGAGAGTCTTGGCCGCGACTGGTTTGCGCGTCCCAGAACCCGCTTGACCGTGCGCCACAGGTAGGCGGCGCAGTCCTCGACGACCGGGAAGCCAAGCCCGCCCAGGATGATCAGCGGCCCGATCACGCCGAGCATCTGCCATCGCTGGCGAAGCGGGGTCTGCCAGCCCTCGGCCACGCCGGCCATCATGTTGTTGCCGTGGAGCGAGAAGCCCGCGTTGCAGAACGCCGAGACGCTGTGGAAGACCGCCTGCCAGGCCGCCTCGGTCGCACCGGGCGTATATGCGCCCTGCTGCGCGGCGAACATGGGGTACAGCAGCACAGCCCCGACGGCCTCGGCCAGTAGCGTCATAGCGACCACGAACGCCGTGATCCGCCCGAGCCGGCCTATGCTTTGGGTGCCTATCATCTCGCCGATGGTGCTGATGGAGCGAACGGAAAACCCCCTGCCGACAACCATCGCCAATACCGTGCCGAACAGCATGATCCCCAGCCCGCCGAGTTGGATCAGCGCGAGGATCACCACCTGCCCGAAAAGCGTGAAGTCCTTGCCCGTGTCCCGCACTGCCAGACCCGTCACGCACGTGGCGCTGACGGCGGTGAACAGGGCGTTGTCGAGGTACAGAATCGGCTGGTGGCCCGGCGGCGTGGCGGCCGGGAGCAGCAGCAGGCCCGTTCCGGCCAGGCACAGGAACAGGAAGCTGGCGATCAGCAGCCAGCTCGGCGGCAGGCCGCTGCTGGCGAAATCCAGGTTCACGCTCACCCCGCGAAGGACGAGCGCAACAAATATGTATACCTGCGTGATGACAAGGTACACCGTCCCGGCCGAGAGAACCTTGGCCTCGATCGGCGAGACCGCGACGGCTGCGGCCGCGGCGAACATCAGCCCGAAGTCCAGCCAGTTCTCGCGGAAGTACGCCACGCGGTCGATGGACAGCTCGAGCCTTACAAGGCGGTCGAGGATAAAGATTGCCACCACGGCCGTCTGAACCGCATGGAGCACCGTCTGTGGAACCGGCAGGGGCGGGCGGAATCCGTACTCCAGCACCAGCGCCGCGACGGCAACAACGCCCGTCAGCCCCAATTGGAAGTTCAGCAGCCGGAGCAGCCGGCGCGCGGAAAAGACATGCCACGGGCGCGACAGCAGGGCGTAGAGTCCGATGGCCGGCAGGACCCGCCCGCCGTAGAAGGCCCCAGCCGTCAGGCACACGACAGCCGCGCCGAGCAGGATCAGGTCCAGCCAGTGCTCGTGGAGGTAGCCCCTGGTGTCGGCCGCCCGGTAGTAGCCCGCGATGCGATGCCAAGCCAGCAGGCCCAGCAGGATGAACTGCCCGGCCGTCAGGGCCTGGCGCGCCTGCGGCGTCAGGTAATCCTGTAAATACACCAGCACCAGAGCCGCCGCCACCAGCACGCCTGCCGCCGCCAACACCAACCGCAAGGCCAGCGGCGCCGGCTCGGGGTCTATCTCATGCGTAGTGAGGTTCCGCGTGGTCACTTCTTCTTGTATACCTCGTCGGGGTCGAAAAGCTTCTCGGCGACCACTTCCCACTCGCCGTCAACGCTCAGCTTGCGGAAGAAGCACGAGAGGTATCCCTCGTGGCAGGCCGCGCCATGCTGCACGGCCTCGATCACCAGCGTGTCCTTGTCGCAGTCGGTGTAGATGGCCTGGACCTCCTGCGTGTGCCCGCTGCTCTCGCCTTTCATCCAGTACTTCTGCCTGCTTCGAGACCAGAAGTGCGTCTTGCCCGTCCGGATCGTGTCCAGCAGGCTCGCCTCGTTCATGTACGCGACCATCAGGACCTGCCTGGTCCCGGCGTCGACGACGACGGCTGGGATAAGCCCGCCGGCATCGTACTTCAGACCCTTGACCGTCTCTTCCAACTTGCTCACCGCAAACTCCCGTGCCTGGCCCTGCCGGGCGATGTAATGGAAGTATCGTATCGGCATCCGCCGTCCGGGCAAAGAAGAAACGGCGTGTTCAGAGCGGAGAGCGCGGCGCGGCCTTCGGCCGCAATCAAATTGCGGATTGTGGATTGCGGATTGCGGATTGCGGATTTTCGTTATCGGGACCTTCGGCGCAAGACCATAGCAATGGTTGACTTCGGGCAGCAGCTCCCGAAAAGTTTGCAGAAAAAACCTGGAAACAACTGTTAGCGGTGCGGAGAACGCAGAGGTAAAAGAAGAAGCAAGAGAATCCATGTCCAACGCCAAGGTCCGGCAGGCATGGAAGGCCATCCTTCCGCGGATGCGGGGGCCGGAGCATAGGTCCTATGGGTCTTATAGGACCTATGGCCATCCTTCCGCGGATGCGGGGGCCGGAGGCGTAAAAGAAGGCGGCGAAGTAAACGCGATTAAGCGGCTACTCTTCTGGCCTGGGGAGTTTAAGGAATTGGCTGCCATTTGGGCGGCCAGTCCCTGGATGCAGGAGATCCATTGATGGCGAGTGAAGCCGTGACCGAACCCAAAGCCGCACCCGCGCACGAGCCGCCGGGCGAGTGCAAGGCTCTGATTGCCGAGGGCGCCGACGACGTCTCGGCCGTGGCTGCGCTGGGCGCGGCGTACAAGTCGTTGACGGGCCAATTGGCCCGCGTGGTTGTCGGGCAGCAGCGCGTCATCGAGCAAGTGATGGTCGCTATGTTCTGTCACGGGCACGCCCTGCTTGTCGGCGTGCCGGGCCTGGCCAAGACGCTGCTGGTCCGCACCCTGGCCGACGTGCTGCACCTGAGCTTCAAGCGGATCCAGTTCACGCCGGACCTCATGCCATCGGACATAACCGGCACGGATGTGCTCGAGGAGGACCGAACCACCGGCAAGCGGGTTTTCCGCTTCGTCCGCGGGCCGATCTTCGCCGACATGATCCTGGCCGATGAGATCAACCGCACGCCGCCCAAGACCCAGGCGGCCCTGCTGGAGGCCATGCAGGAGCACCGCGTGACCGTCGGCGAGCGGACCTACCCGCTGGGCGAGCCGTTCTTCGTGCTGGCAACCCAGAACCCCATCGAGCAGGAAGGAACCTACCCGCTGCCCGAGGCCCAGCTCGACCGCTTCATGTTCAACATCCACGTGGATTACCCCTCGCCGGAGGAGGAATTGGCGATAATCAAGCAGGTCGCCGGCACGTACCAGGCCGAGCTTTCGCGGGTGCTGACGGGCAAGGACATCCTGCGTCTCCAGCAGATCGTCCTTCGCGTCCCGGCCGCCCAGCACGTGCTGGAGTACGCCCGCGACCTGGTCCGGGCGACCCGCCCGCGGTCGAAGGAGGCGCCGGGCTTCATCGACGAGTTGGTCAACTGGGGCGCCGGTCCGCGGGCGAGCATATACCTGACGCTGGCGGCCAAGGCCCGGGCAATCATCAACGGGCGCTACCACGCGACGACCGAGGACGTCCGCGAGATGGCCCTGCCGGTGCTTCGGCACCGCGTGCTGACGACGTTCAACGCCGAGGCGGCGGGAATAAGCTCCGACGAGATTGTGCGGAGGCTGCTGAGCGAGGTGGTATGCGAGTAGGTGCATGTGTGCCGCTGGTCAGCGCCGAACGTGGATACCGTAATGGTTGGCCCGGAAGCAAAACCCGAGTACATGCGGCTGCTTGACGGCGAGGCGCTGGGCAGGCTCCATCGGCTGGGATTGCTGGCGCGCGGCGTGGTTGAGGGTTTCGTGGCCGGGCGGCACCGCAGCCCGTACAAGGGCTTTTCCGTCGAGTTCGCCGAGCACCGCCAGTACGCCCCCGGCGACGACATCCGCGACCTGGACTGGCGTGCGTACGGCAAGAGCGACCGCTACTACGTCAAGCAGTACGTCGAGGAGACCAACCTGCGGGCGACGATCCTGCTGGACGCATCAGGCTCGATGGGCTACCGCGGCAACCTTGCCGCCCGCGCCGACGGGCGGATGCTCAGCAAGTTCGAGTACGCCCGGTTCCTGGCGGCGTCGCTGGCGCACCTGATGATCCACCAGCAGGACGCGGTCGGACTGCTTACGTTCGACACGCAAATCCGCGGGTACATCCCGCCGCGAAGCAGGCCGGGACACCTGCGGGTGCTGCTCGGCGAGCTCGCCGGGGCCGGCTGCGGGGGCGAGACGGCCATCGCGCCGATCCTGCACGACGTCGCCCAGCGCTCGCACCGGCGCGGGCTGATGGTGGTCATCAGCGACCTGCTGGACGATCCCGGCGAAATCCTCCGCGCGCTGCACCACTTCCGCCATCGCAGGCACGAGGTGATGGTCCTGCACGTCCTGGCCGAGGAGGAACTGACGTTCCCGTTCGAGCAATTCACCGAGTTTAGCGACCTCGAGCGCCCCGCCGGGCGGCAGCACGTGGACGGCCGCGCGATCCGGGCCGAATACCTCGACCAGTTCCGCCGGCACGTGGCCAGGCTCCAACAGGGCTGCGGACAGATGAACGTGGACTATGTCCAGTTGTCCACCGGCCACGACTTCAGCGCGGCCCTGAGCGTATACCTTGCCGAGCGCAAGGCCCTGACCAAGTGAAAGAGTGCAATGCAATGCGTAACAAACTTCATAACGCGGCTCTTGGCATGCCGGAATGCTTGCGTTCTACCGGCCTATGCGGCGAAGGTTGCGTTTAACGATGTGTGCCCGCCGCCACGCCGGCAATCCGCCCCTCGACTTCGCTCGGGACAATCCGCAATCCGCAATCCGCAATCCGC
>CAYOBS010000146.1:0-8706 GCA_964402305.1 uncultured Planctomycetaceae bacterium
CACGACCTTCAGGCCGGATACCTCGAAGGCGTAGACCTCCGGGGTGACGGGGGCGAACTGGCCGGCCCCAACGTGCAAGGTCTGCGTCGCGTCGTTGTATTCGTACTTCTCCGGGTAGCCGTCCGCATCGCCGGGAACGGCCTTGATGCACCTGGCCGCGCCCCTGGGTACTTGCCCCTTGCGCTTGCCCTTGGGCACAAACCTCTGGCCGTAGGTGTGCAGCCACAGCAGCTTCGCCCCGACTCCGCGGACCTGATCGAACAACGCCGCTTTCTTGGTTATGGGCACGTGAAGCTCGCGCGTGCCTAACTCGTCGGCGAACCGCTCCGTAAAGGCCGGCTGGGCGAGCGTGCCGTAGACGTATGCCAGGAAGTCTTCCGGCCCCACCGCCCGGCCGAACGCCTTGGCGAGCACGTCCAGGAGTCCCGGCAGTATGTTTGCTTCCTTGCATTCTGCATCTCGGTACAGGGCGATTGCGTCCTTGCCACCGTATGAGCCTTTGAAGTGGTGGAAGTCCGGGACGAAGATACTAGCGGTCAAGGCCGGTCCATTGCCCAGCACTTGCCAAAGTTGGCTTGTCAGAAATATCTGCGCGGATTGCGCAGGATCGCCGGCGACTTCCCATAGGACCGGCTTCATAACGTCCCCAACTCGGCTGTCTGCAAGCACGTATTGGCGGTCAAAGGACCGAAAGGCGTAACGGGCAATCTCAGGGCACGGCGCCCTGGTGGTCAGGCTCGCAATAGGCTTCGCCCGGCACTGCGCGGCAAGAAGCGGCATGCAAGCTTTGTCAACTTGCCGATCGCGGCTTTCTCTGAAGGCATCTGAACGGTTCGCGGCCTTCAGCAAGGCTCGCCAACGCGATTCCAGCGTTCCAGCGTCAGGGGCAATCGGCCACGACCTGAAAAGCTGTGAACCGGAATGTTGCCACGGGAAAAGGTTCCTGATGATTGGCCATGTGAAGTAGCCTCCCCGCCCGGTCGGCAGAAATGAAGCGGCCCAGTCAGGTGGGCAGTCATCCCAGTCCAAGGAAGCGAAATCCGTAACGGCATCGAGGGCCTTCAACTTCTCATCGCGTGTTCCGCCAATCCGGGCATAACGGACCTTGGCGGGCGTGTCCTTCTTCGCTTTCCCATATCGGACGGCCACGGCGATTGCCACGGGCGTTTGAATGGCGAAGACGTTTTCATCTTTGCGCCCGCCCCGGCCTTCGCCGCCCAGGTCCAGAATCCAGATTTCATCGCACAGCCGGCGCATATGCTCGCGCATGCCGCAAAAGGCATCGCTGAACAGGTAGCTCGACGCGCTGATGAAACTCGCCACGCCCGGCCCGGCGGCTGTCTTGCTCTCAAAGACCTTCCAAAGCGCCCATCGCCAGAAATAGACGTACAGGTTGTACAGCCATTTGGCGTGGACCCCGTGTCCGGCAGCTATCACGGGGTCCAGGAAGTTCTTGAAAATCGCCGCCGTACCCTTGCCGTCATCGCCCCAGCGTACCCAATGGCCTGTGCGGGCCTTGTTGTTTTCGTCAGCGGCTTCGTGGCGGTCATAGGGCGGGTTGCCCAGGCAGACGATGACGGGCACGGCGGCCTTAACCTTCAGGGCCTTGGTGTGCTGCTCGGCAATGGGTTTCAGGTAGAACGGCAGAGCGGGCGGTGGCGTGTTGGGACCTTCCAGCGTGTCGGTGAGGTAGACGTGGCTTCCGCCGGGGGGCAACTTTGCGCCCCTGCCGACAAGCGCCCGGCTAACGCGAAGCTCGGCCACGGCGAAAGGGCCGACCATGATTTCAAAGCCGTAGATATTGCTCGCAAGTGCCGACGCTTGCCCAGGCACGGCGCCCTTGCCTTGTCGAGCCTCCACTTTGTCCAAGGCGTGGGCGATGACGCCAAGAAGGTATGTCCCCGTCCCGGCGGCCGGATCCAGGGTGACAACGCCGGGATCGGCGAAGCCCAGGGCCTTGCCGAGTCGGTTCGTCAACAGGTCGTCAATCAGGCGGACCTGGGCGCGGACCACTTCAACAGGTGTGTAGTACACCCCCATTTTCTTGCGGAAGTCCGGGTCGTAGGCCGCCATGAAGTCTTCGTAGAAGTAAAGCCACGGGTCCTTCGGGCCAGTCATCGCCTCCGGCGACACTTCGCCGATAACGCGAATCAGCAGATTCAGGGAAGCGGAGATTTCCGCCTGGGCGTGGGGGTCAGTCAGCACTTGAAGGGCGCGTGAAAGCAAGCTGTGCTCAGCGGCCAAGGCGGCTTCGGCGGTGGTCAGGTCCAGTGGGGCCGCACCTTCACTTCGTGCCAGCAGCAGCGCGAAGGTTACGGTCTGCGCGTAGGCGTCGGCGAATTGTTCATCGCTAGCATCCGGGAACAGCAGTTGACGCCAGTCCTTGGCAAGTTGGACCAGCGGCGATTGGGGATCTCGCAGGGCGTCTGTCACGTCGTCGCGCAGCATCCGGCACAGCGGGGCGAGCAAGCCGGCCAGGTCTTTGACGTTCTTGGGGATGATCGGCTGCCAGGAAAGGAAGTCGGTCAGCAGGCCGAGCAGGGCGGCGGCATCCTTCTCGCCGACGGCCTTCTTGCCGTCAGTGGACACGTCGCCGGCCAGGCGGACGACGGGGCGAACGGCCTGGCCATTGCGATACAAGCCCCAGTCGTTGCCGTCACAGTAGATCAGGTTCGGTATCGCGGCGAATCGTTTCGCCTGTTCCCGGTTTCTTTGATCGGTAAAGCGGGCAGGATTCGCACCTTTTCCGGGGGCTTTGAGTTCGACGTACCCGGCCAGAAGTTTCGCGGCGTGTACGGCATAGTCTGGCTTGCCCAGGCGACCGGCCAGTTTGGTTTCGCCGGTGGAGACGACGTCAATCGCCAGCGCGTGCCCGACTTCCTGCATGAAGGTTTCAAACGGCCCCCTCAGTTGGTCTTCCGGCTCGCCGACGGTCAAGGTGGTCATCTTGGCCGTTACGGCGTCGGCAAACTTTCGAAGTGCGGCCAATATCGCTTTGTCATCCGGCATAGTCGATTCCATTGCCCCGGCCGTCTTGGGCTCGCCATGAGTCCGCCCCAGTAGGCGGATAGCATCGAGGCCGGCCGAACGTGCCATGAATGACTGATAGAATACTGGAAAGCTTGGGGCGTATCAAGGTCGGCTGGAAGGACAAGGGATATTCGCCCCGGGATATTCGCTCCGCCGGTTTGCACTCCCGCCGGTTCGTTCTTGCCGCGCGGGTGGGATTGGATGACAATGGCGCGGTGGTGCGGCCAGGGTTTGCGCGGGCCGGTGCAAAGGTAATAACCTAAAACTCCAATCAAGGAGCTGGGCACATGTCGGGACAAGTTTCGTTCGGCAGGTTGGCTAGTCAGCATGGCGACGGCGGCGGTGGCGGCGGGGCGTTTCGCATCCTGGTGATGGGCGATTTCAGCGCGCGGGCCGGCCGCGGCGTGCGCGAGGGCCTCGCGGGGCGAAAACGCATCGGCGTGGACGTCGATAACTGGGAGCGGGTGCTGGGGTCGCTTGGCGCGGAGGTCCGCATCCCGGCCGGGGCGGGCGAGATCGTTTTCGCGCCGAAGGAGATCGACGACTTCCACCCGGACTGGCTGTACTCGAAGCTGGAGGTCTTCCGCGCGCTGCGCGATCTGCGCCAGCGGCTGATGGACGGCTCGACTTTCAACGCGGCCGCGGATGAGGTCCGCTCGTGGGCGGGCGATTTGCATGGGCAGGATGCCCGTGCTACTCACGGGCAAGATGCCCGTGCTACGCAGGATGCCCATGCCACTCCCGCCGGACAGGCTCAGGGCGGCGAGGACCTTCTTGGCCGGCTGCTGGGGCAGCGCCCGGCGGGTGCGGACAGGCCGGCCTCGGGCGCCGCAGGCGGGGCTTCCGGGCGGACGGCGGCCAGTGCCGCCGATTCGCTCATTGCCGGCATCGTCGGCCCGTACATCGTGCCGGACCGTGACAAGGAGCAGCCGGCGCTGGTGGCCTGCGTCGACAAGGCCGTGGCCGAGCAGATGCGGCGAATCCTGCACCATCCGAACTTCCAGGCCCTCGAGGCCGCCTGGCGGGGCGTGCAGCGTCTCGTGACGCACCTGGAGACCGACGAGGACCTCCGCCTGGCCGTCATGGACGTCTCCAAGGACGAGCTTTCCGCCGATGTCCTGGCCGTCGATGACCTGCAAACCACCGCGCTGTACGACCTGCTTGTCGCCCAGACTCTCGGCACGCAGGGCTCCAAGCCGTGGAGCGTGCTGTGCGCGGCCTTCGCGTTTGACAAGACCGTCCTGGACGCGGCCGTGCTGGGCAGGCTGAGCAAGATCGTCCACGCCGCCCGCGCGCCGCTGGTGGCGGGGGCTGCCGACCGCGTCGCCGGCTGCCAGAGCATCGCCGCCGAGCCGGACCCGCGGCAGTGGACCTGGCGGCCCGACGCCGACGCCCAGGCCGCGTGGGACACCCTGTGCAAGTTGCCCGAGGCCAATTGGGTGGCACTCGGCCTGCCGCGGATCCTGATGCGCCAGCCCTACGGGCAGCTCAGCGATCCGGCGGACGGCTTTGATTTCGAGGAGTTCGATGCCGGCAGCACGCACGAGGATTACCTGTGGGGCTGTGCCTCCTTCGCCCTGGCCGAGGCGCTGGGCGCGGCCTTTGCCGACCAGAGTTGGGACATGGCGTCTGAGATGTTCCATGACGTAACCGACCTGCCGGCCCATATCTACCGCGACGCCGACGGCGACCGGCAGGTGAAGCCCTGCGCGGAGGTCTGCCTGACCGACCGTGCGGCCCAGGCGATCCAGGACCGTGGTCTGACGGCCATGCTGAGCGTTCAGGGTCAGAACGTGATTCGCATCCGCGGCATCGCGGCGGTGGCTGAGCCGGTAGCGGCCCTGGCGGGGCCATGGGGGGGCTGAGCTGGAACTGGGATATAGGACCTATAGGACCTACAGGACCCATAAGGCCCATAGGACTTATGACCTTCCTTGTAATCTGTCCCAACTGCAAACTGCATGCTCCCTCTTTTTCCTCAAAACGGCTGTAGCCCGAAGCCGCCATCGGACGATGACTACACTGGAATAGGCGGCGCGGTGTCTCCGCGCGCGGATGAGCGGAAGCATGGACGACCTTCTCGACGGAATTTGGAGCTACATGCGGCGGGTGGAGACGTACAACCCGCTTGTGGTCATGGTGCAGCTTCTGCTGATCGGCATGGTGGTCTGGCTGGTGATGCGGTTCCTCCGCGGCACGCGCGGGGCTCGCCTGCTCAAGGGCGCGGCGTCGCTGCTGGGGATCGTGTACATCGGCATCCGCCTGCTGCCGAAGAACGACGACTGGAAGCGCGTCGAGTTCCTTTACGGGCACTTCCTGGTCTTCGCGTTCGCCGCGACGGTCGTGGCATTCCAGCCGGAGCTGCGACGGGCGCTGATCCAGATCGGCCAGGCCCGGCTGTTCCGCGGCGCCCACGGGCTCGTGGAGGAGGTGGTCGATGCGCTGTTCGAGTCGGCGGCGTACTTGTCCCGCAACAAGATCGGCGCGGTGATCGCCATCGAGCGGTCGGTCGTGCTCCAGGCGATCATCGACTCCGGCACGCCGATCAACGGCATGCTGACCAGCAGCCTGCTGAATACGATTTTCTATCCGGGCAGCGCTTTGCACGACATGGGCGTGGTGCTGCGCCAGGGGCGGATCGCGGCCGCGGGATGCCAGTT
This sequence comes from uncultured Planctomycetaceae bacterium, assembly GCA_964402305.1. Taxonomy (GTDB): domain Bacteria; phylum Planctomycetota; class Phycisphaerae; order SM23-33; family SM23-33; genus JAUWQU01. Next base: position 5,691 of record CAYOBS010000146.1, read on the forward strand.
CCCTCTTGCCGAGAGCGAGGACGTTGACCCGTCGCTGGGCAGCCGGCACAGGGCGGCCCTGGGCATGGCCCAGGACTCCGACGCCGTGCTGCTTGTGGTCAGTGAGGAGACAGGGCGGGTGTCGGTGGCCTGCGAGGGCCAGCTTTACCTGGGCCTGTCTCCGGAAAACCTTCGAGAGATGCTTATGGGCCTGCTGTCGTCCAAGAACCTGCTGTCCGGCACCTGGCATGGCGCGTGATTCAGATGACTCGACGCGAACTATACAACCTGATCGAACCTGACCGTTTCACCCGGTCGTGGTGGCTGGCCCGGCTGCGCGGGGCGATGTGGGTCGTTCTGGTCACCGCGTTCCTGTGGATATGGGCGGACGTCGAGTTCACCGACCAGATGGAACTGTCCGCCACGGTGCAGCTTACCACCGCGCCGTCAAGCAACCTGGTGCTGCTCAGCAAGAACCGCTTCCGCGTGAACTTCAAGGTCCAGGGCCGCCAGCGGAGCCTCGAACAACTCCGGCAGCACCTCGATGCGCCGGATGTGACCATCAAGCACATCGTCACCGAAAGGGAAGATGATGTTTCCGTCCGCGACATCCTTGACGCCGACGAGATGATCGCCGGCGCGGGCCTGACCGTCATGTCGGCCTCACCGAACCACGTGCCCGTCCAACTGGACACGAGGATATATGTGCCGGACATCCCGGTGCAGTTCGTTTACACCGGCGCGCTGAACCCGGAGGTCCAGGTCGAGCCGATCAAGATGGGCGTCCACGTTGCCAAGAGCGACTGGCAGAAGGTCCCGCGCGATCCGAATTCGGGCGAGTTGAAGCCGGTGCTGCTGACCAAGCAGGTTGACCTGACGTCCATCGCGGATGCATCAAAGCCTTTCCAGGTGGAGGTGATTCCGCAGATTTCCGGCCTGCCCGTCGAGCCGGACCAGCCCGCCGTCCGCGTCCGGGCGAAGATCCACCAGTTGACCGAGACGCAGGAGATCACCATGCCCGTTCAGGTGCTCCAGCCGCCGAACTGGCTGGAAGATGGCACGTGGAAGGAATACACCCTAAGCCGGAAGGACCGCGCCGAGTGGCGGGTGACTCTGACGGTTACCGGCCCGCGGGCCGACCTCGACCGTCTCAAGGCCGATAGCGTCCGGGCATACATCACCCTGACCGATGAGGACCGCAAACCCGTGAGCTGGCTGACACGCCAGGTGGAAGTCCAATTGCCCCGAGACCTGAACCTGCAACTCTCAGGCGCCCCGCCGACAGTGACGTTCAAGCTGGAAAAAAACGCGCCGGAGGGGGTACCCTGATAAGACGAGCAACAGATAGTGGTTAGTAGTTATCCAAACCGGCCGGTTCGGCAGGCCCGGAGGGCCGACAGAGTTTAGCCGGGGGCGTAAGCCCCCGGAAACAATGGTTTTAGAACCAGAGCCCCGAAGGGGCGACAGAATAGCACAGCAGTGTCAGAGCGGCATGTTTGCTCTGTCGCCCCTTCGGGGCTCATTTATATAAAAGCCTGTTTTCCGGGGGCTTACGCCCCCGGCTCCCGGCGCGCCGGGACTGCCGCCCCTTCGGGGCTTACAGAATCGGTCAGTTTGAGTGCCTTAATGCTTGCCATTTGGACGTTGAGTATACGGAGTTGTCAAAATGGACTCCAACGAGGCGAGGCAGTACGTCAATCGGATCGCCCTGGCGGCCCGCCAGGCCGCGGCTGTGCTTGCCGGCACGACGGGCATGCAGCGTGACGCCGCCCTGCTGGGCTGCGCCGAGGCCCTGGAGGCCGGGCGGGACAGCCTCCGGGCCGCCAACGCCAAGGACCTCGCCCGCGGCGAGGAGTTCGGCCTGACTTCGGCGATGGTCAAACGCCTCACGCTCGACGACAAGCGCATCGACGCGATGGCGGCCGCCTTGCGGGACATCGCCCGGCAGATGGACCCTGTCGGCAAGACCGAGGCGGCGTACAACCGGCCTAACGGGCTGCGGATCGAGAAGCGGCGCGTGCCCATCGGCGTGGTGGCCATCGTCTTCGAGAGCCGCCCCAACGTCACCAGCGACGCCGCCGGCCTGTGCCTGCGGAGCGGCAACGCCTGCATACTTCGCGGCGGCAAGGAGGCCTTCCACTCCAATTGCGCTATCGCCGAAATCCTTCGCGGCGGGCTTGTGTCGGCCGGGCTGCCCGAGGCAGCCATCACCGTAATCGACAAGCCCGACCACGCCGTTGTCGGGGCCTTGTGTACCGCCGTCGGACTGGTGGACCTGATTATCCCCCGTGGGGGCAAGAAGCTCATTGCCGCCGTCACCGAGGCAGCCACGATACCCGTTATCAAGCACTACGACGGCGTTTGCCACGTCTACGTCCACGCCGACGCCGACCTGGGCATGGCCGAGCGAATCGCCGTGAACGCCAAGGCCCAATACCCGGCCGTGTGCAACGCGATGGAGACGCTGCTGGTCGACGAGGCGGCGGCCAAGGCGTTCCTGCCGCGAGCGGCCAGGGCATTGCGCGCGCGCGGCGTCGAGCTTCGCGGCTGCGATCGCAGCCGGGCTGTCGTGCCGGACATGCTGGCGGCGACCGAGGATGACTGGTCGGCGGAGTACCTGGACCTGATCCTGTCGGTGAAGGTTGTGGCCGGCCTGGACGCCGCCATCGAGCACATCAACCGGTACGGCAGCGGGCACACCGACGCGATAGTCACGGGCAGTCTTTCGGCGGCCCGGCGGTTCGTGACGAACGTTGACTCCGCCAGCGTGATGGTCAACGCCTCGACGCGTTTCGCCGACGGGGGCGAGTATGGGCTGGGCGCGGAGATCGGCATATCGACGGACAAGCTGCACGCCCGCGGCCCGATGGGCGCCGAGGACCTCACGACCTATAAGTGGATTGTCACCGGCGATGGACACGTGAGGGAGTAGGGCAGAAGTAGGAAGGCGGAAGGCGGAAGGCAGAAGTAAGAAGTAGTTAGTTAGGAACCGCGAACAAATAATTTGAGCAATTGCTAACGCGAGGGCATGCGATTC
>CAYOBS010000147.1:0-8705 GCA_964402305.1 uncultured Planctomycetaceae bacterium
GGTCGCTGGGGCATTTCGGCCAAAGCGACACTATTCTCCACGTCGCCATGGGATTCCTGACGGCAATGCTGCTGGCCTGGCAGATGGGCACTCGACGGATATGGCTTGGCATGGCGGGCATCGCCATTGCCGCCCTGCTCGGCGGGCCGGCGGAGGTGATGCAATACCTGGCCTCCGATCGCTCAGCCGAACTGCGGGACTGGCTGCACCATGCCATAGGCTCGGCGATCGCGGTCGGGCCGTACCTGCTGTGCATGCTGGCGCGCGGCAGCGAGTCCCCCGACGCCCGCCCGGCCGGGACAAATCTGGCCCACCAAGCATATCTCAGGTAACATGACGCCAACGAAAGGCAAAAGCGACAATGGCAAAATATCTGGTCACCGGCGGGGCGGGGTTTATCGGGTCCAACCTGGCGCGGTTCATCCTTGACCGAGGGCATGACGTGGTCGTGCTGGACAACTTCGCCACGGGCAAGCGCGAGAACCTCGCCGAGATCGCCGGGCGGATAACGCTCATCGAGGGCGACATACGCGACGCCGGCACAGTCGCCTCCGCGATGGATGGGTGCCGCGCCGTCTTCCACGAGGCCGCCTTGGGCTCGGTGCCGCGGAGCGTCGCCGACCCGGCCACCAGCCACGATGTCAACGTCAACGGCACGATCCGCGTGCTGGAGGCCGCCCGGAAGGTCGGGCTGCGGCGGATAGTGTTCGCGGCCTCAAGCAGCGCATACGGCAACCGCGAGGAATCACCCAAGCACGAGGCCATGGCCCCGCTGCCGATAAGCCCGTATGCCGCCAGCAAGGTCGCCTGCGAGGCGTACATGCAGGGCTACGCCGCAAGCTACGGCCTGGAGACGTTCTGCCTGCGGTACTTCAACGTCTTCGGGCCGCGACAGGACCCCTTCGGCGCGTACGCGGCCGTAATACCCGCGTTCGTCAGCCGGCTGCTCAAGGGCCGGCCGCCCGTCGTCTACGGCGACGGCGAGCAAAGCCGCGACTTCTGCTACATAGACAACGTCTGCCACGCCAACTGGCTGGCCGCCAACGCCCCAGCCAAGGCCTGCACCGGCATGCCAGTCAACATCGCCTGCAACCAGCGAACGAGCCTCAACCAGATCCTCAGCCAGCTTGGCGACCTGCTGGGCGTGAAACTCCAGGCAACCTATGAACCGCAGCGCGCCGGCGACGTCAAGCACTCACTGGCCGACATCAGCCTCGCCAGGCAGCGCCTCGGCTACGAGCCGCGGGTCTACTTCGAGGACGGCCTGGCAAGGTCCATCGACTGGTACAGAAAAAACCTCGGTTGACCGCAGTCGCACATGAACCTTCGGTTCACCCGGAAATATGAAAAGCCGAGGACGAGGACGAGAACGAGGACGAGGACGATGGCTGTCGCCTAACCCCTACTCCGCCACGGCGGATTATCCACTACCTTCTTTTCAGAGCAGAGGCGCAGAGGGAAAAGATGGCTTGATCGCACCTCGCCATGACGCGCGCTTTGGCGCCACACCCAAGGCGTCCCGATGCACATCGGGATTGCGGCTTGGAGGTGTTTGTCGGGACACCCCCAAGCAAAAAGACGCTTGGGCGTGGCACGAGCAGTAAGCGGCGTGGTGCAGCCCGTCACGGTTGCGACGTGGCAGGCCGCGAAGATGTTTCCGCTGGCTTGGCGTCGGCGGGCTTTGTGTCCGCGGGCTTTGCTTCCGCGGGCTTTACCTCCGCCACGATGTCGTCCTTCCTGGCGGCGGACGATATCTTGTCGCTGCGAGGCTCCCACTGCCCGCCATCGTCACGCATATTCTTGCCGACGCTGTAGAGCAGGTAGCCATTCTCGCTTGGCCTGTAGATAAGCGGCTTGATGCTGAACCTGTCGGCCGGGATGGCCTTGAGCAGCGACGGGCAAAGTTCCTTCAGTTCCGCCGGCCAGCGGCCGGTCTCGGCGTGATAGCACGCCAGCGCAACCGCGACAATTTCTATCTCGCCATTGGCCCTATTTACGTCATCAAGCGTAACGGCCGCTTCCAAGGTGGGCATCATTATAGCCACGAGCACATCCGTAAGCCTGGCGGTGAGAGCCCCTCTGAAAGGACGGCCTCCACACCTGAAGATGAGCATGGCAACTCCGTTCCCGACGGTTCCGACCGTCCCGGCCATCTCCTTCAACTCGGCCCCGAAGATGTCACATGCCTGCTTGCGTCCCTTGCATAAGGGTATTCGAAGAGGCTTGACCATTCGGTCGTACCAGGAGTTCACGCCGCGAAGCATCTGGTTATAATCCAGGTCGAGGGGTGCGGCCTTTGGGTCGAGTTTGGAACTCGATCCCGTCAAGCTGGTAAAGGCTCTCCAGCCTCCGCCGCGGGAGATCATCATGACGCAGTCGAGCGCAAGAAACCGCTCGCCTTCGTCAATCGTCGATACTATGTCCCCAAAGGGCTTGAGCCCAGCCAGCCTGCCCAGGACCGATTTGCCCATCTCGGCCGACATGGGATAGCGGGTCGCCAGCTCTGTGCCCGCCTTCGCGGCAAAGCCTTCGATTCCCATCGCAATCAATTGTTCAATCAAAGTGCGACCCTGGCCCATGAGCCTGGCAAGCCGATGCGCGGCCAGCACGTCGTCCCATGCGCCCGCGAGGTCGTTGCGTTTAGCCTTCAACAGCGCGCGCAGCGTAAGCGCCTGCGCGGCCTTCTGGAAACTTTGGAGACTGGGGCAGATCACGTCCACCATGGAAGGAGGAGTCGAGGCGGAGACCTGCGGCATGTAGAGCCGTTCCTTGGCCGCCGCCTGACGGACCAGATCCAGCGGGCCGGCGTTCTCGGCCAACCAGGCTTCCAGGTCCGGGTGGACCTGACCGGCAAGGAGCATGTCATACACCTCGTTGAGGGAGGGCCCGCGGTCTTGCTCATCCTCATCGTTGGCATCGGTCTGTTCGTCGGACGGCGAGGGCATCGTGGCGCGGGCCTTGCCTGGGCGGGCGCGGTGTTTCCATTCGATGAAGTGTTTGTCGCGGTCGAGGATGTCGGCTGGCAGGCCAAGACGGGCAAGTATCTGGCCAGTGAGTGCAGTCGGCAGCATGTCTGGCCCGCAAACCCGCAGCAGCAGGGGCGCGGCGTTGTTCTCGGGCGTGACGCCTTTGGCGTAGTTGGCGTCGAGATACGCGACGTAGTTGACCGTCCCGTCCGAGTTCAGCGGGCCGTCGATGTAAGTCGTCTGGCGGAAGATGATGATTTTGACCGGACCCGTTGGCCAGTACATGTACGCCAGCAGGGCCGCCAGGACCAGAAGAACCACCATCCATGGCCGCAGCCGCCTTCTCCTGCACTCGTTGTTCACCCGTCACCACCCTTTCCCCCGGCCGTCGGCGGCCGGGATGTGTGGAGATGAGTATATACTTGATGTCCTTTCAGGTCGAGGTTCATTGCTGTAATTGATACACGGCCTGGCGAGCTTGGGAAATTGGACTTGTCCCGAAAGAGCGACAGCCCTTGGAGCCTGCCTGCCGGCAGGCAGGGGCGGCGGCCGACCCCGAAGGGGGGCCACGCCGCTTTTTGGGGGGGTTGGGGCACCGGTCAGGCGTTCCGCGATTCCCACTGGGCCTCATCGGGTCCGAAAAGCCGGATGCGCCGCTTCTTGTACTCGGCGGCGGTCCAGAGTTCGACGTGGCCGGTAAGGCTCGTCGTGGCGAGGATGGTTTCGATTGCCAGGCGGCAGTCCTGCCGGCTTCGCCCGTGGATCATGGTGTAGAGGTTGTAGGGCCAGCCTGGCCCGGCCGGGCGCAGGTAGCAGTGGCTGATGCCGGCGACCTGGGCGGCACGCGGGCCGGCGGCGTCGGCCTGGGCGGCGTCGGCGGCCCAGGCGACCAGGACGTTTGCCTTGCCGCCGGCGGCGCGGTGGTGCAGCACGGCCGCGTAGCGGCGCATGTGCCCCGACTCCAGCATTCTCCGGCCAGAGTCCAGCAGGGCATCGACGTCGAGAGCTTCCGCCGCCGCCAGCGGGGCGAACGGCTCGGTCTGGCCGGGCAGGTCGATCTGAAGGGCGCGGATGGCGCGTATCTGTGTGTCGGTCAACGGCGGCGGGGGACTGGCTCCGTAGTCGCGGCGTGCAGTTCCGCCGGGACGAAGGTGCCTGTCCCCGCTGTTGGCCGAAAGATCGGGCGCATGTTGGTGGGTATTCGACCTGCGGGGACAGGCACCTTGCTCCTGCGGGGCTGCGGAGCCAGTCCCCGGCGCGGGCGTCGGCTCGTCGCCTTCCATGTCGAAGCGGACCTGGAGCTTGTATCGCCGGAGCGTCGGCAGCACCATGTGCCGGGTCGCGCCAACCAGCCTGACCAGCAGGGCGGCCGAGCCTTCCAGGCCGAGCCGGCTGCGGGGGCTCGTCGCCAGGGTCAGCCAGAGGTTCATCTCGCCCGAGCGTCCGTAGCAGTGTGAGACGCCGGGATGCGAGGCCGCGATTTGGCCGGCCTGGTCAAGCCCGTCAGCCGGCACGCTGAGTGCAACCAGCGCCTGGCGGTAGCCCAGGGCGACGGCGTCGAAGATTGCGGATATCTCCCGGATGATCCCGGCTTGCCGCAGCGCGGCGATGCGATCCAGGACGGCGGCCTCGTCGCAGCCTAGCCGGCCTGCCAGTTGCCCGAACGGGCGGGCCACGAGCGGCACATCGGCCTGGATGCTGTCAAGCAGTTGTCGGTCGAGTGCCTCCATTGGGCCGGCCCTGAGCTTTGGTATTGATCTCCAGCCCCGTTCACGGGGCTTTGATCCCTTGGGGGGTATAGCCCGGGCCTTTCAGGCCTGGGGCGAGGCAATACCATCTCTCTCTTGATAGCGTGCTTCAGCACGCTTACCCGTCCTCGATGGCCTTTAGGCTAAAGCCCCGAGGAAGCGCGCTAAAGCGTGCTGAAGATGAACAACAGTCCAATCACACCCAGGCCTAAAAGGCCTGGGCTAAACCCCGCTAACGCGGGGCAAAGCCCCGTGAACGGGGCTGGAAGACCTATACCATTAACGGCGCAGGTCTCGAAATCTCGTAGAGATTCTGATCGGATTCAATTTGGTTGCGGGCGAAGCCCGCGCATGACCTATGACCTTCTTTGGCTACTTCACCTGCGAGAGCTTCACCGGGCAGCGGTTCTTGGCGGACAGCTCGACGGCCTCGAGCACTCGCTGGGTCTGGTAGGCGTCGTTGAAGTCCGGCAGCGGCACAACCGGCTTCTTGCCGGCCAGGACGTTGATGATGTCGGAGGCCTGGTTGGTGAAGGAGTGCTCGTAGCCCAGCACGTGGGCATCGGGCCACCACGCATCCGCGTACGGATGGGCGCCGCCGTGCGTACACATGATGGTGTTCCAGCCCTGAACGCCGCGCTCGGCCGTGGCGTCGTAGTATTCCAGCTCGTTCATCCGCTCGAAGTTGAAGCGGATCGAGCCGTTCTCGCCGTTGATCTCGCAGCCGTTGAGGTTCTGCCGGCCGGTGGCGAAGCGTGTGGCCTCGAAGTTCCCGACCGCGCCGCCGGAGAAGTGGCAGAGGAACAGGGCCGCGTCGTCCACGGTGACCTTGCCCTTGCCGGCGCCGCCCTTCTGGCCGGAAGCGATCCCGCCCGCGGCGACGCCTGCCATCAGCGTCCGCTCCTTGATGAACGTGTCGAGCACCGCCCCGTCGATCCGGACGATCTCCTGGCCGGTGATGAAGCGGGTCATGTCAACGACGTGGGCGGCCAGGTCGCCGAGAGCGCCGGAGCCGGCCAGTTTCTTGTCGAACCGCCAGACCAGCGGCACGGACGGCCCGGCCCAGTCCTGGAGGTAGTACGCGCGGACGTGGCGGATCGCGCCGAGCTTGCCCGCGCGGGCGAGCTTATATGCCATCGCCACGGCCGGGCAGCGCCGATAGTTGTACCACACGAAGGTCTTGGCCTTTTTCTTCTTCGCCAGGTCGGCCATCTCGCGGGCCTCTTTCAGGGTGTGGGCGATGGGCTTTTCGCACGCGACGTTCTTGCCGGCCTCCAGGGCCGCCAGTGCCACCGGGGCGTGCATGAAGTTCGGAGTGACGATGTCGACAAGGTCGATCTCGTCGCTCTTGACCAGGGCCTTCCAGTCCGTGGAGATGTTCTTCCAGCCCCACCGCCCGGCGAAGGCACGGGGGTTTTCCTCCGGCTGGCCGAAGACGGTGTGCATCACCGGCGCCAGCGGAGGGCTGAAGAACTTGCGGACTTGCGACCAGGCGTTGGAGTGAGTGCGGCCCATGAAACCTTGCCCGATCAGGGCGACGTTGAGAGTCTTGCTCTTGGCCATGAGGTGCTCCTTTATATGAGAGTCGTTGTGTACGCGAACAACCACCGCGAGCATAATATACGAGCCGGCCCGCGGCCTTGCAAGCCTAACGTGCAAGCCTGACATGCGGGCTTCTCTTGGGAAGGAATCGCCAATGGTTATCGGTGTGCGACTGTTTCAACGTCGCGGGAGGTTGTCAAAATCGTCGTCCTCGTCCTGTTCGTCGTCGATGACAAACCCTGCCACGTCGGCGAGGGCGTCGCCATCCGGGAAGGATCGGACCGCTCTGCCGATCTGGAGCACGGGCTCGCGGAGCCGCTGGCGATCCTCCGGCGGAGCCATCGAGAGAATGAATTCCAGGGACGGCGCGGGAGGACCGGCTGGGGCCGAGTCCAGTTGGTACTGGGCGCCGGCGCATACCGTCAGGACCGCCGCATCAATAAGGTCGGGGTGGGGCGTCTCTCCGTTGGCGAAGCACCACTTCAAGACGGTGTTGTACAGGCCTTCGGCGGTGTGGTCTACCATGTCGGCGAATTCTCGCTCACCCTCCTCGTCGTCCTCCTCGTCGTCCTCCTCGCCTTCCTCATCATCAGGTTCTTCTTCGTCCTCGTCTTCGTCCTCGTCCTCATAGTCGTCGAACAACTCATCGCCGCCGTCGGACAGCCCGGCAATGTAACTGACGTCGGGGCGGGCGGAGAACTTCTCGACGTCGCCGTCGATCAGGCGGCTGGCGAGGTGGTTAATGGGTCCGACGAAGCGGTACTTGCCATCGATGCCGAAGTCGCTGATGTCGGCCGAGGCCCAGTCGTCGCCGACGCCCATGGCTTTGGCCCACTTGCCATAGTTGGGCGGCAGGCGGAAGCCCATCACGTTGGCCTGGCGGATGCCCGCGGCGATCAGCTTGCGGGCCTCGTCAGGGTCCATGTCGACAAGCTTGAAGCCCGCGCGGGATTCCGCGGACTCCATGAAATCATGGTACCGTTCGTGTGTCATATCGAGCCGGCCCCAGGCGTCCTTGAGCCCCATGCACCACTTGTCAACGAGGAAGCACGCCAGCGTGGGCGGGCGATTCGGCACGGACAGCAGGGCATGGATGCTGAAGAGGCCCTGGTCCCGGCAACTGTCGTTGACCTTGCACGACTCGACGCGCCCGGCGGCCGCCAGGCGATTGTATGGGCTTTCGTTGCGAAGCTTGACGGACTGTTTGTGCTTGAGCTTCTGCTTGACGCGCCGCCGTTCTTTCTTGCTCGGCTTGGACATAATTTCCATCTCCTTGGGCAGGTGCGATTGGCATCATACCGGCCGGTGCGGCGGGAGTTCAAGGGGCAGAACCCACGTCTGGATTTCGATGTGGCGCGGCTCGACGTGGGCGAAAGCCCGGCAGGGCGTCGAGGCGATCTGGCGGAATCCCTGCGAGGCCAGCAGTCGCCGGATGGGCTCGTTGATGCTCAGCGGCTGGGCGTGGATGCCGCGGCAGCCCAGCGATTCCATCCGGGCGCGGAACTCGGCGAAGAGGCGCTTGCCCAGGCCCTTGCCGCGAGCGGCGGCCTGGAGGTTCATGTGGAACGTGGCGGGGTAGTCCCGCTGCACGTCCGGCGGCAGGTCGAGTTGGCCCGACAGCATCGCGCGGAGCATGCCGCCAAGTGCCCGTCGCGGCCGGCGGCGCAGCAGCAGGCCCCGGACCAGAACGTGCCACGCGATGCCCGGCAAGAGGCGGCGGCAGTAGCGATCGGCGGCCGAGGCGTCCGGCGTGCCGATGAGATAGCCGACAATTGCGCCTGCGGTACCCGTGGCGTCGGTAGCCGTGCCGCCGGTGCCCTCACCGGCGGTGTCTGCGTCGCGGCCCACGGCGACCCAACTGTGGTCTCTCCGGCGGTCGGTGAAATATCGCGTCCAGAACTCCGCCCAGATCCACTCGTCGGGGATATGCCCGGCCGAGGGCTCGCCCATCCACGCGGAGGCGGCGCAGATGTCGCGCACGACCTGCCTGTCGCGGGGTTCCATCGGGCGGATCAGGATTGGTTCATCCTGTTTCATGGCATCGTTGCCGCCTCTTCAGCCCCGTTCACGGGGCTTAGACCGCCGAAGGCGGGTCTAGCCCAGGCCTTCAGGCCTGGGGCTGGCTCTCTCTTTGGTCCTCTAGCGTGCTTCAGCACGCTTACCACCTGCTTGACCGCCTTTAGGCTAAAGCCCCGAAGAAGCGCGCTAAAGCGTGCTGAAGGAGATGATGCTCTCGTCCACCCAGGCCTAAAGGCCTGGTCTAATCCCCGCTTGCGCGGGTCAAAGCCCCGTGAACGGGGCTGGGGAAGAAAACAAAGACAAAAGTGCATCTTAATTCTGAATCACACCACTTGATGCTGCAGGACCGTCGGGCTTCTTTTCCTATTCCCTATCTACTAACTACTACTTCCTTCCTATCTCGCCTCGAGGGCCATTGCCTCGCGTCGCC
>CAYOBS010000148.1:0-8689 GCA_964402305.1 uncultured Planctomycetaceae bacterium
AGTGTCTCAAATAGATCGTGAATTATCACGAGTTCGTAAATCCGAAATTCGAATCTCTAAATCCTAAACAAATCCGAATTGCAAAATTCAAATGCTCAAAACGCCAGTAAACGGCGCTCGATTCGTGGGAAACCCAAGCGTCCGTCGAAGCTTCTTGTTTGTTTTGGATTTTGTATTTCGAAATTGTTTAGGATTTCGTGCTTCGGATTTAGAATTTATCGGGCGGCATAATGTTCATCAATTATGAGACACTACACCGGCGGGTGTTTTCCGCCGCCTCCGCCAGCCAAGCCGATTGTCCAATGCTTGGCCAAACGCTATAACCTGTATTGGCATGAACCAGCGACAGAGAGCATTTAGCGTCGGCATCGCGGGCATCCTGGCCGGGGCGGCTTTGCTGGCCTGCGGGGGCCGGCGCGACGTACACAAGACGCCGCCGCCGGCAATGGCCGCTGCCGCGCCCGGCGCATCCCCCGCGCCCGCCAGTGCGCCCTCGTCCGGCCCCGCCTCGGTGATGGGCGCCGCCTCGGCCATGCCGGCCCATCCTGGCGCCGGCGCGACGATGGTAAACTCCGTCGGCATGAAGTTCCTTTACGTCCCGCCGGGCGAGTTCCGCATGGGCAGCGACCCCGCCGAGCCAGGCCGGCACGACGATGAAACCGCCCACGACGTGAAGATCACCCGCGGCTTCTGGATCGCGGCCACCGAGGTAACCCAGGCCCAGTGGCAAAAGGTGATGGGCTTGAACCGCAGCGATCCCAAGGGCGAGAACCTGCCCGCCAGCAGGCTTTCCTGGCCGCAGGCAGTGGAGTTCTGCCGAAAGCTCAGCCAGGCCGAGGGGCGAACGTACCGCCTGCCCACCGAGGCCCAGTGGGAATACGCCTGCCGCAGCGGCTCGGCCGGACCTTACTCCGGCGGAAAACTCGACGAAGTCGCGTGGCACATGGACAACAGCGGCGAGGCCCCGCACGAAGTCGCCGGCAAAAAGCCCAATGCGTGGGGCCTTTACGACATGCACGGCAACGCGGGCGAGTGGTGCCGCGACCTCTACCAGCGCGACCTCGGCGCCGCCCCGGCAGTAGACCCCGCCGGCCCGGCCGAGGGCGCCGGCAACGCCCGGGTCGTCCGCGGCGGCTCGTGGGGGCATTTCGCGCGTGCGTGCCGCAGCGCCGCAAGGGCGAGTTTCAACCCGGCCTACCCATTGGATCGGATAGGCCTGCGAGTTATTATCGAACCAAAGTCCCCCAACCCATCCACAAACCCCTGACGATCGGGAGATGCGAAACATGGACAAAACATCGAAGAGCACGAAGCCCGGACTGGGCCGCCGGGAATTCCTCGCGGGCGCCGCGGCCGCCGCCACGTTCACGATCCTGAGGCCGTCGCTGGTTCGCGGCACGGAGGCCAACTCGAAGATCGCGCTGGGCCTGATCGGCTGCGGCGGGCGCGGCAGTTGGATCGCCGACCTGTTCGTCAAGCATGGCGGATACCAGCTCGTAAGCTGCGGCGATTACTTCGCCGACCGCGCCCAGGGCGTCGGCAAGAAGCATAACCTCGACGCCGCCAACTGCCATGCCGGGCTGTCGAACTACAAGAAGGTCCTGGCCGACAAGGTCGACGCCGTCGCCATTATCGACCCGCCCTACTTCCGCCCCGCCCAGGCCGCCGCCGCAGTCCAGGCCGGCAAGCACGTCTTCGCCGCCAAACCCATTGCCATCGATGTGCCAGGCTGCACGAGCATCGAAGAGTCCGGCAAGAAGGCCACCGAAAAGAAGCTCGTCTTCCTCGTCGACTTCCAGACGCGAGCCACGGCCTTCTACCAGGAAGCGGTCAAGCGCGTCCAGAACGGCGACATAGGCAGGCTCGTCAACGGCACCTCGGACTGCTGCTACGGGTTCAGCTTCGGCACCGAACTGCCCGCCGACGCCGAGGGCCGGCTGCGAAAGTGGGGCATGGACAAGGTGCTCTCCGGCGACATCATCGTCGAGCAGAACATCCACACCCTGGACGTGGACACGTGGATCATCGACGCCGCGCCGCTGGCCGCCGTCGGCACCGGCGGGCGAAAGCTCCGCAAGGGCGACGACGTGGTCTTCGACCACTTCAACATGGTCTTCGAGTACCCTGACGGCGTGGCGGTGTCGTTCCACTCCCGCCAGTTCGGCGCCGGGCCGGGAGGCGGCATCAACAACCTGATGTTCGGCACCCAAGGCGCCATCGAGACCCACTACGGTGGCGCGGTCAAGATCCACGGCAAAGCCCCATACCCCGGCGGAAACACCGGCAACATCTATGAGGACGGCGCCGTGGCCAACATCGCGACGTTCGCCGATTCCATCAAGGCCGGCAAGGTCGACAACGCGACCGTCCCGCCGTCGGTCCGCAGCAACCTGACGTCCATCCTCGGCCGGATGGCCGCGTACACCGGCAAGAAGGTAACCTGGGACGAGATGATCAAGGCCAACGAGAAGCTCATCCGCAATCTCGACGGCGCGAAAGACTGAGATTCGTGGTAAATTACCCGTCCGGACGCTCGGCCAGCGGCGGCGTGGGAAGTGTATGCCCCGGCCGGGCGCGATGGAAAAGGCCAAACACGCAAGGATTCGCATGAGCCCGACCAGAGAGGTCAAAAAGGTATTCGTGGCCGCGACTGGTCAGGACCAGGGCAAGACGACGGTGTCTCTTGGCCTGATGGCGGCGTTCAACAAGGCCTGTCCGCCCGTGGGCTTCATCAAGCCCGTGGGGCAGCGCTACGTCGAATGCGACGGCGTCCGCGTCGACGAGGACGTGGCGCTGATGCGCGCGATCTTCCCCTGCGACTGCGGCCTGGCCGACATGAGCCCGGTAACCGTCGGCCGGTCGTTCACGCGGGACTACATTCACGATCCCCACCCGGACGCGCTCAACAAGCGGATCCTCGATAGCTTCCAGCGCATGGCGGCGGGCAAGAAGTCGGTGGTCATCGAGGGCACCGGGCACGCGGGCGTGGGGTCGGTCTTCGACACGTCCAACGCCGACGTCGCCCACCTGCTGGGCGCCGACGTGATCCTCGTCGCCGGCGGCGGGATCGGCAAGCCCATCGACGAGGTGCTGCTCAACGAGTCCCTCTTCGCCGACCGCGGCGTCAAGTTGATCGGCGTGATCCTCAACAAGGTGGTCCCGGCCAAGCTCGACGATATCCGCCAGGCCGTTACGGCCGGACTGCGGCGCAAGGGAATCGACCTGCTCGGCTGCATCCCCTACGAGCCTGACCTGGCCAAGCCGTCCGTCCGCCAGGTGGTCGAGGAATTCGAGGGCGAGATAATAAACGCCCCCGAGTCGCTGGGCAACGTCATCGACACCGTGATCGTCGGCGCCATGGCCGCACACCGCGCACTGGAGTACATCCGCCCGGGATGCCTGCTGATAACCCCAGGCGACCGCGACGACCTGATCCTCGCCGTCCTGAGCACATGCACCGCCGGAAACAACGACATCGCCGGAATGCTGCTGACCGGCGGGGTCATGCCCCAGAAGAACACCTTGACCATGATCGGCAGGACCAGCATCCCCGTCCTGATGATCAAGGACGACAGCTACTCCGCCGCCTCGGCCGTGCATTCGCTGAAGGTGAAGATCCAGCCCGCCGACGCCGCCAAGACGGCCCTGGCGTCGAGGATCGTGCGCCAATACGTGGACCTGCACCATATCCTCGATAGAATCTGAGCGAGGCGCGGGCTTGGCCCGCAAACCATTGCCGATTTCGGATTGTCTGCCGCGGCGTGCCACTCGGCGAAGCGTGGCGGATCGCGCGGGCAGCATACTCAGTAGGGAAAAAGAAAAAATGGGCGACTGTCAACTATTTCCCGGATTTCAGATTCCCAAGGGTCGTCAGGACCTGCCGGTTCTCGACCCGGACGTAGCGGGGTTCCGCGTGAATCCGACGCTAGGTGAATCCGACGCGGGCCCAGCGGAACTTGGCTGAACTGCTGCGGGGATTGTGGCCAGCTTCCCGGGCGCCGGGCCGGATGGCCTGGCCGCTATAGGCCGCGTAGATGCCCCGGCGATAGCCGTCGCGGAAGGCGTTCTTGACCAGGCGATCTTCCCCGCTGTGGAAGCTGATGATGCCGACGCGTCCGCCGGGGCGCAGGCATTGGGGGGCCAGGCGCAGCAGTTCTTTGATCGCCGACAGTTCGTCGTTAACCAGGATCCGCAGGGCCTGGAAGGTTCTCATGGCCGGGTGGGCGTCCTCAAAGGCCGCCCGCTTCTTCCAGAGCTTCTCCACCGTTCCCTTGGCCGCGAAGATCAGCGCCTTGAGCTGGCCCGTCGTGGTGAATGGCTCTACCGCCCGCTGGCGGACGATCCACTGGGCGATCTTTTCGTGGTCCGGCTCGTCGGCCAGTTCCCGCAGGGCCTGGGACAAATCGGCTTGGCTGATCGACATGAGCAGGTCGGCGGCGGTGCGGCCGCGGCCGGGGGCCATTCGCATGTCCAGCGGGGCGTTGTCATGCTTGTAGCCCATGCCGCGGGATGGGTCATCGAGTTGCATACCGGAGACGCCCAGGTCGGCGAAGATGATGTCGTAGCCGTCCAGGCCCTTCTCGGCCTGCACCCTGTCGATGCCGGCGAAGTTGGCGTTGTGGACGCTGACCGGCAGGTGCAGGGCTTCCAGCCGCCTCCTGGTCCGCTCCAGTTCCCGAGCGTCGACGTCCAGGCCGATGACCCTCCCGCCGGGCTGCACCGCCTTGGCCAGGGCGGCCGCGTGCCCGCCATAGCCAAGAGTGCAGTCGGCGACGACCTCGCCGGGCTGGGGCGCCAACGCGTCGATCACCTCCCTCAGCAGCACGGGGACGTGCGTCCCGGCCGGTGTGCCGCGCTGCCCGCGGACGCGATGGATCAGCCCGGCGTCGCCGGCGAGTTCCTTGTTGCGGTGCTCGAAGCGGCGGGGGCGGCCGCCGGGATATTGCTGTCGGCGACGGCCCTTGCCGCTCGGAGCGGCCTGGTTGTCGGGCTGGTCTGTCATGACTCGGCGGATTATAGCTCCTGATCCCACGGGGCGGCGCCCGCAAACCGCGTCTTTCCGCGGTAATCCGTTTTTCGGGGGCCGGCAGTTCGCGGCCGACATTCGGCGGCGTGTCAAACCCTTCGGAAAAGGTTTTGACATTCCGGAGTGGCGGAAGTACTTTTTGGTTTAACTCTGCCGGCGGCGGAGATTCCGGGGCGTTCGGCCAGGATGGAGCCTTGGCCGCGAGCCCGTGGGATTTTTGCAGGCTTGCCGTCGCGTCGGCCAGAAGCGATTGACCAGGGCACGGACGGCCGGTACGGGCAGAAGGCTCGTGGCTTCTGTGCGCCGGCCGGTGTATGTTTGTGGGAGCAGCCGTGGACACATCAATGCGGAGCATTTGGACGCTGTTGCTGGTTGCGTCGGCCGGGCTGGCAGTGGCGGCGCCAGCCTGGGCCCAGGACGCACAGCCCTCCACGCGCGTCGCCGACATCCGGGTCCAGGGCAACAAGCAGATGACCGCCAACGCGGTGCTTGTCTACGTCAAGACCCGCCAGGGCCAGCCCTTCAACGAGGACGTGGTCAAGGCCGACGAGCGCAGGCTGCTGGAGACCGGGCGATTCGAAAGCGTGCTGGCCACGCGGACCAATACCGACAAGGGCGTCGTCGTGACGTTCACCGTCGCGGAGCGCCCGCTGGTGGCGTCGGTGCGGTTCGAGGGCAACAAGGCATTCAAGGCCGACGAGCTTTCCAAGGAGTTGACCTTCGGCCAGCACGATCCGCTCAGCGCGTTTAACGTCGAATCCGGGCGGATGGCGGTCCTCAACAAGTACAAGTCCAAGGGCTACCATTTTGCCACGGTCGTTGTCGACCAGCCCCTGCTGACCGACAAGCGCGAGGTGGTCTACAAGATCGTCGAGGGCCCCAAGGTCCTGGTCCGCAAGATCAGGTTCCAGGGCAACGATTTCTTCGGCAACTTCAAGCTCAAGCAGTCCATCAGTTCGTCGCAGCGCCTCTGGCCGTTCGTCGACGGCTACCTGGACACCGACCAGGTCGCCCAGGACGAGCTGACCATCCGCAACATGTACATAGCCGAGGGCTTTCTGGACTGCGAAGTGGGCAGGCTGCTGGATTTCAGCCCGAACCGCGAGGACGCCACGCTGACGTTCCTCATAAAGGAAGGCCCGCGATACCGGATCAATAAGGTCATCTTCGAGGGCAACAAGGTGTTCAGCGACAGCGAGCTCGCCCGGCGGCTGAAGTTCGCCCAGGGCGAGTTCTTCACCGAGCTGACTCTCCGCCGCGACACCAAGAAGGTCGAGGACACCTACGGCGAGCTGGGGTACATAAACGCTCGCGTCGCCACAAGGCGCCAGTTCCTCAACCCCACGGCCGAGCCGCCGGCCTGGGCCAAGCCGCTGGGCAAGCCGGCGCTGCTGAACCTCGTCGTTACCCTCCGCGAGGATGACCAGTACCGCGTCGGCAAGATCGACATCCGCGGCAACACCGTCACGCAGGACCGCGTCATCCGCCGCACGCTGCAGGTATTCCCCGAGCAGCTCTTCAACACGGTCGCCCTCGATGAGTCCAAGAGCCGCCTGATCGAAAGCCGCCTGTTCGAGGACGTCAACATCACGCCCGTCGGCGACATGCCGGGCGCCCGCGACGTGATGGTCCAGGTGAAGGAAGGCCGGACCGCCGAGTTCGTCATCGGCGCCGGCATCAGCACCAACAGCGGCGCGACGGCAATCGTATCGCTGACCCAGCGGAACTTCGACATCCTCGCCTGGCCGGCGAGCTGGAAGCAGTTCATCCGCGGCGAGGCATTCAAGGGCGCAGGGCAGACCCTGCGGATCGTGGCCGAGCCGGGCACCGAGATGAGCCGCTTCAACATCGAGTGGGAAAACCCCGCGATCTTCGACCTGCCCTACTCGGCCGGATTGCAGGCGTTCGTGTTCTCCCGCCAGCGCGAGACCTACGACGAGACACGCTTCGGCGGCGTTGGCAGCCTGGGCCATCGCTTCAAGAACCGCTGGTACGGTGAGTTGGCCGTGCGAGCCGAGGATGTGATAATCGACAAGCTCGACCACGACGCGCCGCCGGAGGTCCGCCAAGTCGAGGGCGGCAACTTCCTGACGGGCGTCAAGGTCTCGGCCACCTATGACCGCACCGACAGCCGGTGGAACCCCTCGACCGGCGACCGCACCCGCGTCAGCGCCGAGCAGGTGCTTGGCGACTTCCAGTTCGTCAACGCCCAGGGCGAGTACCGCATCTACCGCACGGTCTACACCGACGCGATGGACCGCAAACACATCATCGCCGGGCGCGCGGCGGTGGGCAACATCATCGGCGACGCGCCGGTCTTCGAGCGATACTACGGCGGCGGCATCGGCTCGCTCCGCGGCTTCAAGTACCGCGGCATCAGCCCGAGGTCCAAGGGCACCGACGAGCCCATCGGCGGCGAGTTCATGCTCTACGCCGGGGCCGAGTACTCCTTCCCGATCTTCGGCACCGAGGGCCAGCAGCTTCGCGGCGTGTGCTTCATCGACAGCGGCACCGTCGAGGCAGACCCCTCGATCACAGCGTACCGCATCTCGGCCGGCTTCGGCCTGAGGTGGACCATGCCGCTGTTCGGGCCGGTGCCGATGAGCTTCGACTTCGGCTTCCCGCTCAGCAAGGATAAGGACGACGAGACCCAGATATTCAGCTTCTCACTGGGCTGGTCGTTCTGACACGGCGGGAGTCGGGTCGGTAAATCCGAACGAAAGGTCCTATAGGTCCTATGAGTCCTATAGGACCTATTTCTTCCGCCCGCGGGAGACTCCCGAAAGGGAGTCGGCGTGCTCAAACATTGTTGCAGGCAGCTTGGTGGAATATTCCCCGTGCCTTTCGTATAATCGCACACGCGCGGGCGATGGGCGTCCGCGCGGGCCACGAGGCCGCAAGGCAGAACAACATTGGCAATACCAGCCAGCGTCACCGGCTACCCTGCTTCGCCTGGGGCTAGGCAGGGCTGCGCCGGCTGCTGGCTACCGGCTACCGGCTACTGGCTACTGGCTACCGGCTACCGGCTACCGGCTACCGGCTACCAAAATAAGGAAGCACTGATGAAAACGTCGCGCATCTACCTGCTTGCGATAATCGCCCTTGTGGGCATCGCCGCATTTCTGACCAACTCCGTCGCCCAGCAAACCGCCCCGGTGCGGGGCCAGATCGCCTTCTGCGACCTGGTGAGCATCTTCAACAACTACCAGCGAGCCAAGGACTTGACCACCGAGCTCAACGAGCGCCGCAATGCCATCAAGGCCGAGAGCGACAAGCGAAAAAAGGCCGTCGATACCCTTGGCATGGAACTGGAGAATTACAAGAAGGGCTCGCAACAGTACGACCAGACGTTTAACGAGGTCGCGCGGCAGTCGATCGAGCTGGATGCGTATCTCCGCTACCAGGAGCAGCTTGCGCTCCGCGATCACCGAGGCCTGACCGAGGAGATGTACAAGGAAATCATTGCCGCCGTCACCAAGGTGGCAACCCAGCAGGGCATCTCGGTGGTCATGCAGCGAGAGCAGGAGCCGCTCAACACTGAGGACACCAAGGCGATGCTCCAGCAGATATACAACCGTAAGGTGCTCTACTTCAATGGCGACATGGACATCACCGAAATAGTGCTGACCTCGCTGAACCAGGGCTACAAGGCCAGGAAGCCCG
>CAYOBS010000149.1:0-8523 GCA_964402305.1 uncultured Planctomycetaceae bacterium
TACTTTGTAACGCGTTTGCTAAACTGAACTTGCGCCTTATCTTCATGCCATTCGTTAGCGTCCCTGTTTACCCCGGATCGAGAAAAAGGTCCACGAGCTGATCGTCGCCAAGCAGCGCAACGGCCCCACCGACACGGTGTACCTTCGCTTCATCAACGACATCACCCGCTTCGAGTCCGCCTCGCCGGATTCCTACGCGATGTGAGCATGGAGAAGACTGCCGCAGCCGGGCCTGCAACGCGCGGAAGTCGCAACGCGCGGAAGTCGCTTGACGAAGCTTCAGGACGTGGTAGAATCACTGACGCTGCCGGCGGATACTACACTCGCGACCTTGTCACTCACAGGAGAAGCCATGAACCTGGGAAAAAGCGGCAGAAGAGCACCGTGCAGTGCGTTTGGTTATGCATTGGTTGTTGCCCTGTGCGTTCAGTGGACCGGCTGAGCGGCTTTCGCCCAGGACGCCAAGACGCCCTACTACACCGAAGAGCAGATCTACAAGTTCCGTCCCGACCCCGGGAAGGAGGAAATCCTCTTCGGGAATGTCGGCGTCACCGGGCTGCTCATCAACTTCCACAAGGGCGTGGTGGCCGTGGTGGACACGACGCTGCCCAATACCCCCGCGGCCGGGAAGTTCAGCAGCGGCCAGATCATCACCGGCGTCAACGGCGTCAAGCTGCGCGGCAGAAACCCCATCGTGGCTCTCGGCAAGGCGCTGACGAGCGCCGAGGCGGCGGACGGAGTCCTGGTCTTTGACGTCAAAGACAGCGCGGACGCGGCCGAGAAGCAGGTCAAGATCACGATCCCCGTGCTGGGCGCATACGGCGACAAATGGCCGCTGAACAGCGAGAAGTCCCGGCGGATCATTCACGACGCGGCCGAGTATTACTCGACGGACAAGGACTTCAAGCGGAAGTTCTTCGCCGAGAAGGGCATCGGCGGCGCGCTGGCCTGTCTGTTCCTGCTCTCGACCGGGCAGGACAAGTACCTGCCCCGCGTGAAAGAGTACTTTCAGCAGTTCCTGGGCAACGTGAATGGAATCGGCAACAATACGTGGTTTAACGGCTACAACGGCATCGCGTGCGCCGAATACTATCTGCGTACCGGCGACAGGTCGGTGCTGCCGATCCTTCAGTACTACTGCGACGACGCGAAGCTGCGGCAGAGCTTCGGCTGCGGGTGGGGGCACTGGGGCTTCACCCCGAATCCCGGCTACGTGGCCAGCGGGCTGATGAACCCCGCCGGGACGCAGGTGCTGACGACCCTTCTGATGGCCAAGGAATGCGGCCTGAACGTCGACGACAAGACCCTGCTGGGCTCGCTGCGGTTCTTCTACCGCTTCGCCGGCAAGGGGACGATCCCCTACGGCGACCATCGCGGCGAGGGCGGCCTGGGCTCCAACGGCAAGGACGGGATGATCGGCGCCGCCATGCAGATCGCCTCGCACGCCGGCGGCGACACGACGCTCTACAGGCAGGCCAACAAGCTCCTGGGCATGTCGATGGTGCTCGGCTATCCGGTGATGGTCACGGGCCACGGCGACGACGGGCGCGGCGACGGCATCTGGCGCGGGATCACCTCGACCTACATCATGGCCGACAGCCCGGAGTTCTACCACGCGGAGATGGGCAAGCTGGCGTGGTTCTACGACCTCTGCCGCCGCCCCAACGGCGGGTTCGGCATGGCCGTGGTGCATGACTTCAACGACCCCGGCTCCGGCGCGGGCGTGGCGATGGCCTACACCGCGCCTCTGAAAACCCTCCAGATCACCGGCGCGCCGCGATCCAAGTACGCCAGGCCGCTGGCCCTGCCCGAGAACCCCTGGGGCCGAAAGGCCGACGCGGCGTTCCTGTCCATCGAGAAGAACCCCAAGTACGCAGCGTTCGGCCAGGGCGAGCCGGTGCATGTGCCCTTCTACAAGTTCGGCTCGGCCTACTCCCAGCCGGCCGGCGACCTCAAGGCCGTCCCGGTCCGGGAGATGGTCAAGAACGTCTATCACGACTCCTACATGATTCGCGCCCAGGCGGCCAAGGCGCTGCGGAAGGTCGGCGCGTACGGCGAACTGGAAAAGCTCCTGGACGAGGGCGACCCGCGCGTACGCCGGGCCGCGCTGGACGGCCTGATCGACTACAACTATTGGTTCGCGATGGGCCGCGACCCGATCACGACGGAGGACCTTTCGCCGAAGATGTCCGCCTCGATCAAACGGATGATCTCCGACCCGGATGAGTCGCTCTGGGTCGTCGACGGGGCACTGATGGCGCTGGGCCAGGCCTCGCCCAAGGTGATCAACGATTCCGTGCCGGCCGTCCTGCCATGGCTCCAGAACGACGACTGGTGGCTGCGCGAGTCGGCGTTCACGGCTTTGTACGGCATGCGCAAGGACGAGAAGCTCTTCGCGAAGGTCCTGCCGCCGATGCTGGACATGGTCACGCGGGAGTATCATACCCAGCCGCGCGAGCGATGCCTGGACAAGCTGGGACGTTTCCTGGACGGCCGCGACGGCGCCGGCCCGACCGGCCAGCGGACGCTCGCCGGGCTGCTGGAAGCGGTGGGGAAGACCGAGATCAAGCCGAACCGCGGCACGTACAACCTCTCGGCCGAGGGCGCTTACAACGCCAAGGTGACGATCACCACGTATCTGAAAAGGGCGCCGCAGACGGGACTCCAAACCGCCCAGATGATGCGCAAGCGCCTGGGCGACATGGGTGCGGCGGGCATCGTCGAGCTGATCGGCAGCCCGAACTCCAACCCCGAAGGCCGCCCCTTCGGCCTGTACTCGACGCTGAGCTCGCTCAAGCCCGACGAGCGAAAGGAACTGGTCGACATCCTCTACAACGACTACCGGCCGGAGCTGGCCAGGCGCCTCGATACGACCACGGAAAACCGCGAAGAGATGATGGACACGATCATCGACCTGCGGAAACTCAAGGACCCCAATGCGGGCTGGCGCGTGCTGGGCGACAAGCCCCCGGCCGAGCGGACATGGCGTTACCTGTCATTCAACCCGCAGTCCAACGACGCAATGCATCCGAGGGAGAAGAGGCGTTTCCGCGACGTGGCTCTGCCGGCCGGCCTGGACGGGTGGTATGCGCCCGACTTCGACGACGGGGCATGGAAGTCCGGCAATGCGCCCATCGGCATCGGAGTGTTCAAGGGCCGCGGCGGGACGACTTTCGCGAACCGGTCGGCGTGGGGTGACGGTGAATTCCTGCTGATGCGGACCACGTTCACGCTCGAAGACCTGGACTGGGACTACGTGCGGATCAGCGTGCTGGCCGTTCAGGGCTTCCACATCTACTTGAACGGTCATCGGATCCAGACGTACGTCTGGTGGAAGGACATGCCGCACTACAGGAAGATCATTCTGGAGCCCCAGCAGACCCGATACCTGAAAAAGGGCGTCAACAGCCTCGCGGTGTACACCAATGTCGAATACCGCAAGGGCGAAACGCTCGGCCAGGCCGACGTGTTCCTCGAAGGCCTGAAGAAAGAGGACCTGACCCGCCCGATTTCTTCTGGCCCTGGGCCATCCGGTCAATAACAGGCTGGATTTTCCTGGTGAACACGTCGGCGGTGAAGGGCTTGATCACGTAGCCGTTGACGGCGCACTGATCCATGGCCTCCTCGACCTTGCCCATCGTGCCTTCCGTGGTGATCATGACGATCGGCACCTTCGACGAGCGTTCGTTCCGCAGCGCGCGGACCAGCTCGATGCCCGACATGTTGGGCATGTTCCAGTCGACGAAAAGCATCTGGATCTTCGCGGGATCGAACTTCGCAAGCGCGTCGGCCCCGTCAACCGCCTCGGTGAAGACGAACGTGGCCAGCTTGGTCTCGTTGAGCGCCCTCATGACCATCTTCCGCATGATGCCCGAGTCGTCCACAACCATTGCATGGATGTCCATCGATTCTGCCTCCTGCTATCCTTCAGTATCCGGCCGCGTTCACGCGGCCTTGAGATTCGGATAGGAAGTTTCCAACACCGGGTCGAGCACGGCCAGGAACGCCTTGACTACTTCGGGGTCAAAGTGCTTGCCGCTGTCCTCGTCGAGGATGCCCAGCGCCATATCCAACGAGCAGGCTTCCTTGTAGCACCGTCGCGAAACCACGGCGTCGAAGACGTCGGCGATCGCGACGATCCGTCCCGATATGGGGATGGATTCGCCCATGAACTCGTTGGGGTAGCCCAGGCCGTCCCACCGCTCATGGTGATACAGGGCGATGTCGCGGGCCATTGCGATCACGCTGTCCTCCGGATTTGCGAAGATCGCGCTGCCCGCGATCGTGTGCCGCTCCATCACCTTCCGCTGGTGGGCGGTCAGATGCCCGGGCTTGAGCAGGATGGCGTCCGGTATGGCGACCTTGCCAACGTCGTGCATCGGGCTTGCACACTTTATGAGATTCACCTGGTTGTCATCCAGGCCCATCGACTGCGCCACGAGTTCCGACGTCCTGCTGACGCGCTGGACGTGGTCGCCCGTGTCCGCATCCCGGTACTCGGCGATCGTCGAAAGCCGGAAGATTGTGCTGATATAGGCCTCTCGCAGCTTCATCTGGAGGCCGGCGTTGTGGAGCATCACCGCCGCCGTCGTGGCAAGCGATTGCGCGGCTGTGCTGAGGTCCTTCGGGAACGGCTGGGCCTGGCCGGACCCATCCTGGCAGTTAAACAGTTCCAGCACGCCGATACAGTTGCCGTCCGGGCACTTCAACGGCATGGCCAGGATGCTCCGGACTCGATACCCGGTCCGGGTGTCGAAGTCGCGGTTGATGCGAAACGGCGCGCCGACGGCAAGGCTGTCGATGTCGGGTATGTTCATTACCTGCCCGGTCAGCGCCACGAAACCCGCCAACGACTTCTCCGAGATCGGCATGACCTGCCCGAGCAGGTGGCGTGCTATCTCCGAGGTGTCCAGAACGTCGTTCTGGACGGCTACAAACCTCAACTGATCCCCCTCGACCATGAACAGGCTGCCCGCCTGGGCGGCAGTCAGGCCCCGAAGCTGCTTCAGGACTTCCTCCAGCATCTGCTGGCGGTTCCGGCACTGGTGGAACTTGCCGCTGGCCTCGAGGGCCTTACGAATGGCGGCCGCGTCGTCCATCATGGCGAAAGTTTCTATTGTTGCGGACATAGTCAAGCCCCTTACCTCTCATATGGCATTCCTGCCATAAGACCCTGTAACACGCCGCCCCGGCCATGGGCGCCCCCGACCACCGGGGACGCCCATGCCGGACGGCAACTTTCTTAGAACCTGGCCAGCACAAAGGTGAGATACTTTCCGGCCCTGCTCTGCTGCGCCTTGCCCACTTCTGCTTGTGTTGCCATTGTCCCGTTCTCCTCGGTTACTCAACCGTGTACGGAAATTGCATTCCTCTCGGAAGGGTCGGGACCACCGAGGGGCCCAACCGCGTTACTGCCTTACTGAAAAAGCTCGCCTCTGATCGAGGCAGCTACCCGTACCCGAATAAGTCATCGACTGGCAGAATGGGCTACTTTGGTAATTTTGGGAAAATCGCGAAATTGCGGATAAGCGGACAAATCGCGTCCTGATATGCGTCTCAAGATGGTGCCCGATTCACGATGACATCCGTGGCGCCGCGCCGGCCACGCAGGCGTATCCCAAATGGCCGGACAAGATGGAAGCTTGAAAGATGTGCGCGGCAGGCGCACAATTGTGCGCATTATGAGAACACCTCGTAAACAGGTCATCGACTGGCTCTTTCCCCGCGCGCGGAAGAACGTGCTGACGTTGATGCTGATGGACCCCCGGGGGCGGTGGCATTTGCGCGATGTGGTCCGCCGGACCGGCTGCGCGATCGGCACGGTCCGTCGCGAGTTGGCCGGCCTGGCGGCGCGGCCGAAGAGGAAATCGCAATCCTGCCTGCCGGCAGGCAGGTGTTGAGGAAAAGGGATAACTAATGGTTGGGCAATCCACACAGATAGCGTTGTTCAAGGGCAAGGAAATCAGGAAAACGATTCACAATAATGAATGGTGGTTTTCCGTCTCCGATGTGGTCGAGGCGCTAACCGACAGCAGGGACGCCAGGCAATATATCAAGCGGATACGCAGCCGGGATTCGGAGTTGAATTCCTACTGGGGTACAATTTGTACCCCTCTTGAAATGACCGCCAAAGACGGCAAAAAAAGACCAATAAATAGTGCCAACACCGAGGGGATGTTCCGTATCATCCAGTCCATCCCCAGCCCAAAAGCCGAGCCGTTCAAGCGCTGGCTGGCCAAGGTCGGCTATGAACGCATTCAGGAAATAGAAGACCCGGAACTGGCAACCAAACGCGCCCGTGCAATATACAAGGCCAAGGGCTATCCCGATGCCTGGATCGAAAAGCGTATGCGGTCTATCGCCATTCGTGAAGAATTGACGGATGAATGGAAAGATCGCGGTGTCGCCGAGCAAAAGGATTACGCCATTCTCACAGCCGAAATATCCAAGGCCGCGTTCGGCGTAACACCTTCGGAATACAAGAGGCTCAAAGGCCTCGAACGCCAGAACCTGCGCGACCACATGAACGACCTTGAATTGATTTTTTCAATGTTGGGAGAAGCCGCCACTACCGAAATCACTCGCAACCGCGACACGCGGGGATTTGATGAAAATAAGCAGGCCGCGGTAGATGGTGGTTCGGTCGCGGGAACTGCCAGAAAAGAACTGGAAGCACAATCAGGCAAAAAAGTAGTCTCCAAAGAAAATTACCTGCCGGGAAGAACAGCAAAGAAGCTGCCGAAAAAATAAAACGGCCCACGACGGCTGGCCCGGAGCGTTCATCACCGACCCGAAGGTCCTGGAGGGCCTCAAGTCAAAAAAAGCCTGACGGCCTCGCCCCCGGTGCCGGTCGCGGCCGCCCCGGCATCCCCTGCTGCCTGCCAATGTGCGGCAATCCCGGCGAGCCGGGACCGTCCCCACCGGCCTGCGGAGGGGTTAAAGGGGGAAGGTCGCTTTTTGTTCCGGCGGCCAGAACGGGTATGATGGGAGCTATGAAACCGTTGTCGGCGGGCATTTTGTCTTTCGGCATGACGTTGGCCCTGGGCGCCGCGGGCGTTGCGGTATGGCTCAGCAGTTCCATGGCTTACGAGTTCAAGCTGCGCCTGCCCGGTTCGGACGGGACCGCGGGCCTTGCCGGCCAGGACGTGCCGGAGAAGCTCGAGGGCAAGTTGACGGCCTTCGACGGCAAACCAATGCCCGACGCGCGCGGCAGTTGGCCCTGCTTCCGCGGCGCCACGCGAGAGGGCATCAGCGACGACATGACGGCCCTGGCCGATTCCTGGCCGGCAGGCGGGCCCAAGGCCGCCTGGGCAATGAAAGTCGGCGAGGGCCACGCCGGGGTCGCAATCCTCCAGGGGCGGGTCTTCCTGCACGACTACGACGCCGACAAACGCCAGGAAGTCATCCGCTGCATGTCGCTGGCCGACGGCAAGGACATCTGGGCGTACGCCTACAAGGTGCGGATCAAACGCAACCACGGCGTTTCCCGCACGGTCCCGGCCGTGACGGACCAGTACCTGCTCGCCCTGGGCGCCAAGTGCCACGTCACCTGCCTGGACTCCAACACCGGGCAGCTTCAATGGGCGATCGACCTGGTCAGCGAGTACGGCACGAAGGTCCCGCCGTGGTACGCCGGGCAGTGCCCGATGATCGACGACGGCAACGCGATCCTCGCCCCGTGCGGCAGCGTGGCCGAGTATATCGACTCCGCCGGCCGCGGCGCCACGCGCGGCAAGGATGTGCTCATGACGGCCATCCGATGCAAGCCTGGCCCGGACGGCGCCAGGCAGGTCGTCTGGGAGGTGCCCAACACGGACCTCTGGCAGATGACGCACTCGTCGATCGCGGTGCTGGAACTGGAAGACTACACGAAGATATACGTTTACTCCGGCAGCGGCGGTGTGATCGGCGTGCGGGCCGAGGACGGCAAGGTGCTTTTCAAGACGATGGACTGGAAAATCCGCATCGCCAACGTGCCGACGCCGGTTGCGATCCGCGAAGGCGGCAAGCTTTTCTTGTGCGGCGGCTACGGTGCCGGCAGCATGATGCTCCAGGTTCTAAAGGAAGGCGACGCCTACGCGGCGAAGGTGCTCCTGCGGAACACGCCGGCGGTCTTCGGCTCGCAGCAGCAGACGCCGATCTCCTACAAGAACCACCTGTTCGGCACGCGGGTGGATGAGCAGTTCATCTGCATGTCCGCCCAGGGCCAGGTCGTCTGGACCAGCGGGCCTGACAGCAAGTTCGGCAAGGAAGGCGGCGGCTACGTCATCGCCGACGACAAGGTCTTCGCCCTCGACGACGACGGCGTGATGACCATGTTCAGGGCCACGCCGCAATCGTACCAGCAGCTAGGCCGGGCAAAGGTCCTGGGCGGGCACCACAGTTGGGGCCCGATCGCCGTGGCGGATGGGTTCATGATCTGCCGCGACCTGGGAAGCATCGTTTGCCTCGACCTGCGAGCCAGGAAGGAGCAGCAACGACTGATTGAACCATGACACAAACGCACACGACAACTTCGAACCC
>CAYOBS010000150.1:0-8521 GCA_964402305.1 uncultured Planctomycetaceae bacterium
GATTCCCGAACCTTCCTGAAGCTTCTCCTTGCCCCCGGCGGCGACTTCCACTAGTGTAGCGCTTCAGAATTGATGAACATTCTGCCGCCGGATAAATCCGAATCTCGAAGCACGAAATCCGAAACAATTTCAAAACACAAAATCCAAAACAAACAAGAACCCCAACGGACACACAGGTTCATCACGAGTCGTGTGCCGTGTACTGGTGTTTGGAGTATTTGAAATTGGCGATTTGGATTTGTTTCGGATTTCGTGCTTCGAGATTCGGATTTTGGAACTCACGATAAATGGAGTACCTGCAATACTTGTGGTTTTTGCTGCTTGGCCTGGGCGTGGGCGCGCTGGGCACGCTGATCGGGGCCGGCGGCGGGTTCATCCTGATGCCGATCCTCCTGCTGACCCGTCCCGACGATAAGCCCGCCACCCTGACGGCCATTTCCTTGGCCGTGGTCTGCTGCAACGCCTTCAGCGGGTCCTACTGGTACGCCAGGATGAAGCGGGTAGACTTCAAGTCCGGCCTGCTGTTCCTGTTGACGGGCGTTCCCGGCGCGGCGGCGGGGGCCTATGTCGTCCAATTCATTCCCCGCGAGGAGTTCAATTTCGCGTTCAGCCTGCTGCTGATAGCGGGGGGGATATACATCTTCCTCAAGACGTTCGGCGATGGCCGGCACAGCCACGGGTCCAGGCCCAGGTTCATGCGAACCCTCGTCGATGCCGAGGGGGTCCGCCACAACTACGGATACAACCTTCCCCTGGGCATGGCGCTCAGCTTCGTGATTGGCCTGGCATCCAGCATACTGGGAATCGGCGGCGGGATTATCTACGTCCCGGCCATGGTGAATCTGCTGAATTTTCCCGTGCATCTCGCGACGGCAACGAGCCATTTCATGCAGGCCGTGATGGCGGCGGTGGGCACCGTGGTACACCTGTTTGACGGCAGCCTGACCCGCGCGGAGGCCCCGGGCCTGTTGGCGATCTGTGTGGGGGCGGTTGTCGGGGCGCGATTGGGGGCGTACCTGTCAAAGCGCATCCACGGGCGATGGATCATGCGCATCCTGGCGATAGCCCTGTCGCTGGCCGGCGTCCGAGTGCTGGTGATGGCGGTCGCGGCGCTGCTGCGCCATCGCTAAGGCCTTCGTGGTTTGGCCCTTACTTCTCTTTCAGCGTGACCTTTTCCGGCAGGGTTTCGTAGCTGTAGAACTTCTGCTCGATGCGGTCCGGGTAGACCTCGACTATTCGGACGCCGTGGGGGTTGTTCTTTGGCGAAGCGCCCAGGGCGGCGACGGTGGTGGTGATCATCTCCATTTCGTCGTCCTTGACGTATTCGTTCTTGTGGCGATGGCCGAAGAACGCGGCCTGGATGCCGCTGTCGTGAAACAGCTTGAGCAGTTCGGCCCGGCGCGGCGTCGGGATGTTCTCGTAAGCGTCCTTCTCGTCGGCGGACTTGACGTAGAGCGGGTGGTGCATGAAGAGCATCTTGTGGGCGTAGGGTTTGCCCTTTGCGTCGGCGAGCGTGGTCTTGAGCCAGGTCAGCTCCTGTGCGGCCAGGTCGGGCGCGGCTGAGCCGTCGCGGAGCAGGTTGGACTCCAGGCAGATGAACAGGCTGCCCTTGTGCTCGAAGCTCTGCCACGGTTTGCCGAAGTGCTTTGTGAAGAACTCGATGGTTGCGGCGCTGGGGTTCTGGCCGACGTCGTGGTTGCCGGCAACGTTGTACAGGGGGATTGCCTTGTCCAGGCCGGCGACGATCCCGGCGTACGTCTCGGCCAGTTTGTTGTCGCGCTCCATCACCGGCGACTTGGCGCGGTCCTCGCTCTTGTTGCCGCCGAAGGTCAGGTCGCCACAGACGACGACGAAGTCAGGCCGGAGGCGGTTTATGTGCTTGATGGCGGTGGTCCAGTTCTGTTCGTCGATCTCTTTGCCCGATAGTTGCGGATCGGCGGCGACGATGAAGAACCACGGTTTGGCGCCGCCGGGGGCTGCCTGGGCAGCCACGGGCGCGGCCGCGGTGGGCTGGGTGGTCACTGGCGCAGCCACGGCCGCGGCGGGGATCAGGCATGCAAATGCGACGAACAGGGCGACGATGGTGCGGTGTGATAGGCGCGTTGTCATCATTGGCTCCTTGATGGGCTGCGGGTCCTGCAACGCCGAAGCGCATTATCGCGGAAGATGCCCGGATCGGGCAAGTGGATTCGACATACCGGATGAAGGCTGCCGAATGACGGCAAGACCGCATCCACCGTTCCTGGGGAGCATCAGCGAGCCAGGGGAAACAGGCCTCTCAGCCGTAGCGCCCGAAGCGGTGGGCGGTTTCGTACATCGCCACGACGTTCTCCGTCGGCGAGTTGTCCTGGAGGCAGTGGGTGGGGGCGAAGCAGTACCCTCCGCCCGGCATCATGATTTCGAGCGTCTCGCGGCAGTTGGCGACCACTTCCTCGACCGTGCCGTTGGCGACCGGCCCGGCCGTGGAGATGCAGCCGTGAAAGGCAAGCCGCCCGCCGAAGGTGCGTTTGAGGTAGGCGGGCGACATGTCCTTGGCTTCCGGCTGGAGCGTGTCAACCGCGGCCAGGCCCATCCGGATGTATTCCTCGTAGGCCCAACTGCTCGACCCGCACGTGTGGATCATCACCGGAATGCCGTGGGAGTCGGCCAGGTCGATCAGTCGCTGGTGATAGGGCTTGATGTGCCTGCGGAACAGGTCCATGCTGATGATCGGGCCGTGCTGCGTGCCGAGGTCCTCGCCGATCCAGAGGAAGTCAACGCCGCCCTCGGCCGCGGCAAGGGTCCGGCTGGCGACTTCGAACTCGATGTCCATCCGGCGTTTTATCAGCAGCAGCCCAGCCGGGTCGTCGGTTATCAGGTCAACGAACATCTGCTCCATGTTGCGGAGGAAGCCCGCGGTGTTCATCACGCAGCCGAGGCCCGGGCCGCCGACGTGGACGGCGAAGGGGGCCTTTGCCCGGCAGGCGGGGGCGACGCCGGAGTAGTCGAAGTCGTCGGGCGACGGCATGGGCCAGGCGGCGACGGTTGGCTCGTCGGCGTCGCGCAGCGGGAAATCGCAGTAGTCCCAGTATCCGCCGGTCTCGTGGGCGATGTATCGGGTGCGCACGCCCCACTGGGCTTCCACGCGGCGGTCCGGAATCTCCGCGTGCAGCCGCGGGCCTTTGTACGGCGCCCCGACGCCGCGGATGTCGACGCCGAGGGCCTGGCGCAATTGCTCCGAGTCGTCAGGCCCCAGGCCGAAATGCTCCTTTAGGCGGCGATCTATGCCGGGGTTGGCGCCGTAATTGATCGGCACGCGGTCGGGCTGGCGATTGGCCAGCGCCGCACGGACACGCTGCTTGGATGTCATTTTCTCGCCGCCGCCCAGGGCTTTTGCGGTGCTGTTGCCGCTTGTGTTCATAAGAATTCTCCGGTTGAACCGCTCCGGGCAGGTCCCAAGGCCCACGCAATGATTGCGTGGGCTATGGCCGGTCGATCTCCGTCGGCGTGCGGTACTTTATACCGGCGGCGTCGAGGCGTTTGAAGTGCGTTTGCAGGCGCTTGAATAAATCGGCGTAATCCCGCGGGCCGTCGGGCGACCATGCTATATCGCTCAGCGCGCAGGCCCGCGGGTAGGTCATGTACAGCACGTGCGGGAAGGACTTCATCCTTTCGCCCCACAGGTTTGCCTGCGCGCCGAGGACAAGCTTGGGATTCACCTGCCTGATGTAATCCGGCAGCGGGTCCAGTTCGTAAGTCGTCCTCAGCGTTATGACAGCCCCGCCAAAGCCGTCAGGCTCGCTCTTCTTGTCCGGCGACTGGACGAAATCGAAGTAGCAGTGGGCCGTCGGAGTCATAACCATGTACTGGCCGTTCCGCGAGGCGCTCCTGATGAGCTTGTCGGCGTCGCCGCTGCGCCAGTACATGCCGACCGCACCAGGTTTGGCGCCGCTTTCGAGGATCTCGTCCCAGCCGACCAGCGTCCTGCCTTTCTGCTGGAGATACTTCGACATCCGCCCCACGAAATATCCGTGCAGTTCCGTAACGTCCTTGATGCCCTCGGCCTTCATCCGCTTTTGGCACTCGGAGCACTTGCCCCAGTTGGACTTGCCGCACTCATCGGCGCCGATGTGGATGTACTTGCTCGGGAATACATCCATCATCTCATCGAGCATGCCCTGAAGCACCTGGTACGTCTTTTCGTTGCCGGGGCAGACTTCTCCCCCGCCGGCCTGCTTGCCGTCAACCGTGCATCCGCATTCCGGACAGCCGCGAAGAAACGCCCCGCAGTGGCCGGGCATTTCGAACTCTGGCACGATGTTCACGAACCGCTTGGCGGCGTAGGCGACCAGCGACTTGAGTTCATCCTGCGTGTAATAGTGCCTTGCCAGGCTGTAGTACGTCTGGTTGGCCAGGCGATTTGGGTCGGCCGCGTTGAGGGCCTTTTCCGGCGTCAGGCTTGGGTACTTCACAATCTCGACGCACCAGTTCTCGTTGTCGGTCAGGTGGATCTGAAGCGAGTTGAGCTTGCCCAGGGCCATGTAGTCGACGTACTGCTTGAGCTCGTCGATCGTCCAGAAGTGCCTGGCCGGGTCTATCAGCAGGCCGCGCCACGCGAAGCGAGGCTTGTCGGTGACAGTCGCGCAAGGCACGGCCAGCGAGGCGACCGGCTTGGCGGTGGAGTAGTTCGGCTCGTCGCAGGGCCGGGGGGCAGGCCTTGTGAGCGTGCCGCCGAGCGTGCCCTCGACCATCGCCTGCCCGCGGAACGCCTCGGCCGGGGCGAGTTGAAGCAGCGTGATTGCGCCGTAGAACGCCCCGGCGGCCTTGGGGGCGCGAATGACGACGCCTTTTTCCGTGACGGTGAGGCAGTAGCCCTCATCGCCCAGCGCGGCGTCGGCTCCGGCGGTGGTCATGAGTATGGCCCCGGCCGGTCCTTGGGACCCCTGTCGGGGCGGCTCGGTCGCGTCGGTCGCCTCGGCGACGACCTGCTTGTCAAACGCCTGCGAAAGCCGCTGGGCCAGGTATGCCGCCGCGTCGGCCAGGCGGGCATCGTCCTTGGTGTAGAGGACCTTCGTCGCCGGCGTGATCTTGAACTGCCCGTCGGTCATGGTCACACTGACCGGCTTGGGAATAAGAGCAGGCTGATCCGCGCCGAAAGCCGGCGAGGCCGGCATGGCCGGTCCGATGGCGGACATCACCAAGCCGATAACCATTTCGACGCTGAGTTGGCGAAAGCGGGTTGTCATCAATTTTTCCATTCTCTCCGGAATTAAGCAAGGTTGCCCGGATGGCCAAATCCAGCCGCGCGGCCGAGCGTTGTATACTTGAACCTTTGTTTATCGCTTTGGTTGCCGCGAAGTCGTATATTCCGGCTCCGGCGATTGCCCCTGTCGGCCCAGTCCTGGAGAACGTGACATGACAAGCGATGCGCCCACTCGCGACGAGGCCCTGGCCCTGCTGCGGGAGTTCAATCAGAGCGAGGTGCCGATCCGCCACGCCCTGGCCGTCGAGGCGGTCATGCGCCACTTGGCGGCGAGGTTCGGCGGCCGGCCTGACGAGTGGGGCGTGGTCGGGCTGATTCACGACCTGGACTTCGAGCGGTTCCCCGAAGAGCATTGCAGTAAGACCCGCGAGATACTCGCGGATCGCGG
Organism: uncultured Planctomycetaceae bacterium; assembly: GCA_964402305.1. Lineage (GTDB taxonomy): Bacteria > Planctomycetota > Phycisphaerae > SM23-33 > SM23-33 > JAUWQU01. The sequence continues at coordinate 5,631 of CAYOBS010000150.1, forward strand.
CTGGCCCGAGGCGTACATCCGCGCCGCCGTGTCGCACGGCTGGGGGATATGCTCCGACGTCGAGCCTGTCAGCGACATGGAAAAGGCTCTCTACGCCGTGGATGAGCTTACCGGCCTGGTGGCGGCGACGGCGCTGGTCAGGCCCACGAAGTCCGTGATGGACCTGACCGCCAAGAGCGTGATGAAGAAATGGAACAACGCCCGGTTTGCCGCCGGGGTGGACCGCGGCGTGATCGAGAAGGGCGCGGCCATGCTCGGCATGGAGCTTACCGGCCTGATCGATGAGGTGATCGCGGGCATGCGTGCCGTGGCCGGCGAGATTGGCCTGGCGGACCAGGGCGGCCAGTAGCGCGCCAGTGGTGCGGGGTTTGACAAATGGGGTCCGGTTGTGCCTAATGGCGGGTGGCCGGAGGTCTTGGGCCGGTTGCCGATGGCGACACCCCATGACCTGCGATCCGCCTATGGCGGACAGGCCCATGACCTTCTCTTACTAGCTGGAAGAGTTTGGAGAAACCGATGACTCGATTCGTCTTGGCATTGTGCCTGATGGTTGGCCTGCTGTTGTCGTGCGGGTGCGGGGGCGATTACATGCTGACGGTTCCGGACATGGTTGCCCCGGCCGGCGGCGAGGGTGTGGCGGTCGTGCGGCTTCAGCGGACCGACTTTATGTTTGTGCCTATGGCGGTCAAGGAGGCGCTGATCCAACTCCAGGTGGGCGATGAGCCCCGTCGCGGAGCGTACAGCGACAAAGCCGGCTATGCCGGCACGACGTTGACGGCGCCTGCAAAGCCAGGCCGCTACAAGCTCCAGGCCAGCCACTCGGACCATTGGGGCGACGAGGTCCGGGCCGAATCCAACGCTTACGTGTGGGATCCCAAGGCGCCGGCCGTGGCGGTGGACCTCGACTGCCTGCCGGGCATGGCGCTGGGTTTCAGCAAGCAGTCGTCGCTTGCCCTGGCCCGCGCGGCCAAGGGCGCCAACATACTGTACCTCACGCGCCGCCGGGCCTCTTCGCACGCGAAGCTTCACGCCCAGCTCGCCAACGCGGGCTATCCGGACGGGCCGATCATCGAGTGGCAGCGGCAATACTGGCGCATCGTGCGGGATGGCAAGTACTACAACATGCCGCGAGTGGTCGTCGAGAACCGCCTGGTCAGCCAGTTGCCGGACCTTCGGGCGATGCTGCCCGGCCTGACGATGGGCATTTGCGATGACTCACTGGCGGCCAAGGCATTCGCCGAATCCAACATGCGGGTGGTCATCGTCGGCGGCGCCTGGGTGGAAGCCAAGGATGTCGTCCGCCGGGCCAGTTGGTCGGAACTGGCCGAAAAGGGCACTTGACGGCCCGTTTCGGTACAATAGCTCCAATGGCGACCGGCCAAAGCATAGTGATTTTCCTGCCCAACTGGGTTGGCGACGTGGTCATGGCCACGCCGGCAATCCGTGCCCTTGTGCGCCACTGGCCGGGCAGGCGGATCGTCTTCGCCGGCAAACCGGTTGCGCTGACGACGCTCGGGCCGGTGGCGGAACCCGAGGACATGGTCGCGCTGCCGGAGGGAATCTGGGCGTCGGTACGGCTCCTGCGCCGGATCGGAATCTCACAGGCCGTGCTCATGCCCAACAGCTTCCGCTCGGCCTTGATAGCCCGGCTGGCTGGGGCCGATAGCGTGGCCGGTTACGCCCGCGACGGCCGAGGCTGGCTGCTGACGCAAAAGCTCGCGCCGCGGCGTATGCAGGATGGGCGGTACATGCCCGTCCCGGCCGTCGATTACTACATCGCCCTGGCCGAGATGCTCGGCGCGCACTGCATCTCGCGCGACCTGGCCCTGCCCATCGAGCCGCAGCACGAAGCCACGGCTGAGAGACTCCTGGCCGAGTGCGGCGTCGACCGCACCAGGCCGATCGTCATGCTCAACCCAGGGGCGAGCTTCGGCACGAGCAAGATGTGGTCGGCTGAGAAATACGCGCTCCTGGCGGACATGCTCATCGAGCGCACCGGCGCGCGGATCATCGTCAATGCCGCTCCGGCCGAGCGGCCAATCGCCCGGTGGGTCGCCCGCGCGATGCGCAATACCCCTGCCGTCAGCTTTGCCGACCGCGACAACAGCCTGGGCCTGCTCAAGGCGATGCTCCGGCGGTGCGACCTGCTGGTGACCAACGACACGGGCGCGCGTCACCTTGCCGCGGCGGCGGGGATTTCCGTGGTGACGATCTTCGGCAGCACGGCCCCCGAGTGGTCGCGGATCGACTACGCTCGCGAGCGCCTCGTGCGGGTGGACGTGGAGTGCAGCCCGTGCCAGTTGAAGCTCTGCCCTCTGCCGGCCGGGCCGGACTACCACAAGTGCCTCGAGCGAATCAGCCCCGAAATGGTCCTGGCGGCGGCCGAGGAACTCCTCGACGCGTCGAGGCCCGATGTGCCCGCGGCGAGCGCCGCCGGCGCGGGAGGCCGGCGATGATCGCGGGCGACGTGCCGGAAACCCTGCTGGAGGCCGTCAGGCGCGCGGGGCTTGACAGCGTGAACGGCGTCTTCGCCTACCAGGGCGGGGCGGACCTGAGCAAGCCGGGCCTGGGCCATCGCCGCCGCACCCGCGTCGAGCTGGCTGACGGGCAGGGCGCCGCGCACGTGCTGTACCTCAAGCGTTACGGCCCGCAGAGGCTCAGCGAGGCTCTTGGCCGCTGGTGGACCCATGGCAGGCGGATAAGCCCGGCTCGGATCGAGTTCGAGAACATCCGCGCGGCCCAGCTTGCCGGCGTGCCGACAATGCGGGCGGTAGCCTGCGGCGAGGACCGCTGCCCACTGGGGGCCTGCCGGAGTTACCTCATCGTCACGGCCGTGCCGGGCGAGGCGCTGGAGCGGTGCTTCGACGCGTACCTGGCCGCCCACGACGCCG
>CAYOBS010000151.1:0-8408 GCA_964402305.1 uncultured Planctomycetaceae bacterium
GCCTTCTGACTTCCGCCTTCTGACTTCCGCCTTCTGACTTCCGCCTTCTGACTTCTGCCTTCTGCCTTTCCACAGGATCCCTGACGGGACTGCCTTCCGCCTTCCTACTTCCGGCGCCGCCGCAACAGTGCCAGCGCGCCGATGGCCAGCAGGCCAAGCGTCGCGGGCTCCGGGGCCGTCGCCGGCGCGCTCAGACTGCCGGCGCCGAAGTTGGCCATCAGAACCTGAAGGTCATCCCAGTCAACTGTGCCGGTGGCGCCCACGGCGCCGGTAACGTTGCCCTTTGCCAATGTGGCCTCGATGCCGGTCAGACCGAAGTTAGTCTTAATGGCGATGTAGTCGGCCGCGTCAACCACGCCGTCGTCGTTGGTGTCGCCGGGAATCCTGCCGGGGGCCACATTCAGATAGACGGCGCCGTACTGGGCGTCAAAGGTCAGCTTATATTCCGGCAGCGTGGTGCTGATGTCGAATGTTACGCCGGATAATCCGCTGGCGGCGGTAATGAGCGTGTAGGCGTGGTCGCCCATTTTCAGGCTGCCGCCCAGGACGTTGAAGTATAACATATTGGTGCCGGTTCCCGATGCGGCGCCCGTCAGTTCCAGAATATCGCAATCGTTGGCCGCGGTGCCCAGGTCGAAGTACAAGTCGGCGCCGTTCAGGGCGCCGGTAGAGGTGAAGCCCAAGGTGTTGGTGTAGCCGTCCTGCAAGTTCAGGGTTGAGCCGCTGTCCAGACTGAGCGTGCTGCCGCCCTGCACCCAGGCGCCGCTGGAGGTCCTGGCCATGCCGTAGGTCGCCGTGCCGGTGACGCTGACGGCCGTGGCGGCCATCGAGCCGCCCTCGCCGAGCAGCAGCTTGCCGCCGCTGACGGTCGTAGCGCCTGTGTAGATATTGGCGTTGGTGAGGGTCAGCGTGCCGGCGCCGTCCTTGACCAGGATGCCGGCGATGCCGGTGGTGCCGATGATGCCGCTCAACGTCTGGGCGGCGGAACTGTTGTATTTGAACGTCTTGCCGGCGGCGATGGCGATGGCGCCGGCGTAGCTGCCGCTGCCCAACTGTCCGGCCCCGCCGATTTCGAGCGTGCCGCCGCTGACGGAGGTCGCGCCGGTGTAGGTGTTCACGCCGGAGAGGATCCAGGTTCCGGAGTCGGCCTTGGCGAGGCTGATCGCCGCGTCCGTTCCATCGACGATCTTGCCGACAAAGGTGTTGGCGCCGGTGTTGGAGCCGCCGAGGGTCAGGATCTTGTTGCCGGCGGCGGTGACCGCGAGGTCGGTGTTGATGGTGATCGTGTTGGAGGCCGTGCCGTTGTTGTTGTTAATCACAACGGTCCCCACGCCGCCACAAGCGTAATTTGGCGGCTGTCGAAGAGCAACGGCGAAGCCGTGCCGCTGCCCAAAGTAAAGTAAACCGGCCTCGCGCTGGTACCACTATACATCAGGATCGGATTCGCACTGTCGGCCAGGCTGTTCACGGTGAGGCTGGTGCCATACGTCTCGTCGCCGACCTGAAGGATTCCGGTGAACGTGTTTGCGGCATTGGACAGGACGTTGGCCCCTGCGCCGTTGTCGGCGCTGCTCGCAATGAGGATGCCGCTGCCGGTAACCGGGCCGTTGAAGGTCAGCTTGTAAAACTGGTTGTACGACGCAAGCTCGGCAATGGCACCTGGATTCACCGCGATGCCCTGTGCGAGTGTCGGGTAAACGCCGTAAGCCGGGACCAAGGCGCCGTTGCCGGCGAAGGTGATGGTTCCCGTGCCGAGCGAGTTGGCCGTAAGACCTGCGATGGTGCCGGCATTGATTGTGGTGCCGCCTCTGTAGGTGTTGGTTCCGCTCAGCACGAGCGTGCCGTCGCCGGCCTTGGTCAGTTGCCGGGGCGTGCTGTCGTCGGAGATCGCGGTGCTGATCGTGGCGGTCGATACCGAGGCGACGCTGACCATCGAGTCGCTCGTCATTTGCAGGGTTCCGCCGGAAAGCGTGACGTTGCCCCGGGCAAACTCCAGCCCGCCGATCTGCTGCGTGCCGTCGACGGTGACGATGTAGGTTCCAGTGGCGTCCGTGCCGGCCGCAAAGACCGCCGTATGGCCCGGTACCCAAGCGGAGGTGGTTCCGGTGCCGTCGGATGCGCCGTTCCAGTACGTGTTGGCCGCGTCCCAGATGCCGGCCGGTGCGGTTCCGCCCGCGCCAGCGGCCGTGCCGTTGATGTCCCAATAGCCGATGGGCTGGATGGTCTGCAGAGTGACGATTGTGGATGCCACGGACGTCTCGGCGGTCGTCGCGTCGGTCACGCGCAGCTTGACCGTGTTGTCGCCCTCGGCCATCCCCCAGGTGCCCATCAGAGTCGCATAGCCGATCGCACCCGGCGTGGCGCCGGTGACGTCGTAGGTGCCGTCGTTGTTGAGGTCCCACTCGTACAGGGAGAGGCTCGAGCCGTCCGAGGGCAGCGAGCCGGCGCCGCTCAGGCTGAGCGAACCGGGGCCGATCATGACCGTGTACGACCCGTCCGGGTCTGATATCGGGTGGGTGTACGTGCCCTTGAGCGTGACGTTGTCGAAGTCGACTTCATAACCTCCATTGCGAACATCATCCGCCGCAATCAACCGGATCTCCAACTGCCGGCCAAGCTGCGCGGGGGCGGCGCCGGAGTTGTAAGTCAGGGTGGGATACGCCCACGTGGTGTCATCAACGGGCGAAGGCCCGGTGGCCGAAGCGAGTACCACGCCGCCTGCCAGCAACTCGATGCGATAGTCAGACGTAACGTCTTCGTTGTACCAATACGGGTTGCCCACTACCGCGCTAAGGACGTACGTCGCGTCTTTCTGAAGCGCGGAAGTACGACCCAGGAGAACCTGATTGATGCCATAGTCGTAGCCGGCGTAGCCGTCGGCAAACGCCATGTTTAAGCCCTCAGGGGCCGTGCCGCTGGTGTACTCGTTCGTGCTCACGTGATAGACGCCGGCGTCGCCGTTGAGACCGACGACCACCCATGCGGTGGGATCTTCCGCTCCCAGGTCGTACCAGCCCTGGCCCCAGGCGGGAATCGTGTCCTGCCAATCGCCGACGCTCAACACCGGATTCTCGAACCCCGCGTTGACGATCGTAACGGGCACCGAGCCCATGGCGGCCGGGGCGGCACACGCGACGACCGCCAGGGCCGTCGCCAGCAATCCAACGACTCGTACAGATATGCTGCTTCTCATCGCTGCTCTCCTTGTTCTCTCGCTTATCCAGATTCGCCTGTGCGGAAACACGGACTTCTGCTGCCTGCACCGAAATGCGGGCCTCCGCCCGCACGGAAATGCTCGATGCTGGTTGTATATTGTACCCCCCCCCCCCGCGATTCGTCAAGCCGATGTCAAGACAAAATATGTCATTTTTCAGACAATCTTTCGAGGCGGTTTGGCGGCTTCCCGGCCCGGATTGGGCCTCCGGCCCGCCCGAAAGAGGGAAAAGAAGGCGAAAGTGGGAAGTAGGAAGGCGGAAGGCAGAAGGCGGAAGTAGGAAGTAGGAAGGCGGAAGTAGGAAGGCGGAAGTCAGGCCGGGGCGAAGCCTTTGGAGTGCGGCGACAAGCCCCGAAGGGGCGCCTTCGCCGCTTTCGATGGCGGAGAGAATCCATCGCGCAGGAGTGGGCCTCGAAGGCGCAGCACGCGCGGACCCGTCTGTCTTTGTGTGATTGTGCCTTCGTTCACGCCAGCGGGGTTTCCAACCTCCAGGCGCTATCCAAAGCGGCGACTGCGGTCGCCGCAGTCCAAAGGCTGTCGCGTCTTTCAGGAGTCATTCCGGTTTTCAGCAACCGCGCCGGCGGCGTGGTTCCGGGCTGGTTCGCAGGCATGTTTCCGAGTCCGCCCGGGGGTCGTTGCGGCCATGGGAGGCGGTCCCGTCAGGGATCCTGTGGAAAGGCGGAAGGCTGAAGGCGGAAGGCAGAAGGCGGAAGGCGGAAGGCGGAAGGCGGAAGTCAGGCCGGGGCGAAGCCATCTTTGGAGTGCGGCGACAAGCCCCGAAGGGGCGCCTTCGCCGCTTTCGATGGCGGAGAGAGCATCCTCTGCGGCGAGAAGCCCGAACACCGGCGGAAGTCGCGGACACGCGAAGCCCTTGGAGTGCGGCGTTAAGCACTGCGAAGCAGTGCGCCACGCCGCTTTGGATTGGCACAAGCCGGACGCCCCATCGGCGCACGGCACGCGATCCGCAAACCAGCCTCGCCAAGACGCGAAGCTCTTGCGCAGCTCGGGCAATGCGTATCCGTCCGGCACAATCCCGGGGACGCACGGGATCGGCCGGCAAGAGCAACGTTGCGGCCTGGCAGGGCCGGCGCTTTGTGATATGCCGGAGCCGGTTACGTATCGGGCGGTAAAGCCAAAGCGGCGTGGCGGGCGACTTCGTCGCCCTTAACGCCGCACTCCAAGGGCTGTCGCGTCTTTCATATCTGCTTGAGAATTAGAAGTTCCGCAAGCAGTGGTGAACCCTACTTGCCGGCGATGCTCTTGCGATAGTCCTTTGGCCGCATGCCGGTCATCTTGCGGAAGAACAGGGCGAAGTGGCTGGGGGAGTGGAAACCGCATTCCCTGGCCAGGTCGCCCAGGCGAATGGTCGGGTCCTCCAGCCGGCGCTTGATGTATTCGGTGCGCAGGCGGCAGAGCTCGTCCCAGGGCGAGCGGTGCAGGAACTGCCGGAATCGCCGGGCAAGCGTCCGCGTGGTGGTGTTGGCGCGCCTGGCCACGTCCTCGACGCTGATGGCGTCTCGCGCGTGGTCGGCGATGAACCGCAGGGCCTTTGCGACGAGGGGGTCGGCCACCACGAAGGCGTCGGAGGATTCGCGGACGGTCAGGCCCTTGGGCGGAATCAGGATCGGCTCGGCCGGCGGCCTGCGACGGGAGGTCATCAGCTTGTCGAGCAGTTCGGCGGCGCGGCAGCCGACCTGCTGCATGTCATGATCGACGGACGACAAGCTCGGCTCCAGGCCCAGGGCGACCGTATCGGCGTCGAGTTCTGTTACAATTCCCACATCGAGAGGAACGCGGAGGCCCAGCTCGCCGCATATCTGGGCCAGGTAGCGAGCGATAATCTCGTCCGACAGGAAGACCCCTGCCGGAACGGTCAGCCCCGCCAGCCATTGATGCACTTGCCAGCGGAACCGGGCGAACACTTCGCGGGTGGTTTCCAAGTTCCGTGGCACGGTCAGCTTGCTTGGGGCCTCGCAGCCCCGGGCCTTGACGGCCTGTGCAAAGCCGGCGAATTCCAGGGGGCAGACGCGATCATGGGAAATGCCCACGTATCCGAAGTGGCGGAAGCCGCGGGCCAGCAGGTGCTCGCCGGCGATGCGCCCGGCCTCGCGGCAATCCGCAAACACGCCGGGCAGTCCCTTGGTAGGGGAATTGAACCAGTGATTGACCACGGGGATGCCGTGGGCCGCGGCTTCTTCCGCCGCGCGGACTCCAATGCGTCCGACGATGCCGTCGTATTCGCCGACACCGCCCTGGCCGGTCATTCCCACCAGTTGCGGGTCAACGACGGTCCGCCAGCCGCGCTCGGCGGCGTATTGCCGAATGCCGCGGCAACAACCGTAATGATGGGCGTACGGGGCATCCAGTTCAATCGAGATCGCGATGCGTTTGGGCTTGTTCGAACGTTGTTTGCGGGCCATGTGATCGCTCCTTTTGGCTTCCGGCCGGGGCCGCGGCCGGGCTGCCGGGGTCGAAAGGCGCATCGGCGTTGTCTCTAAGATGATGTTAATTGTCGCGATTGTTGCTTGCTTTGTCAACCCGGCGTGAAGAATAATATGGCTTGTGTGCCGCGAGCCTTCCCGGCCGCCGAGGGGCTCGCGCCGTTGCCGCAATATTCGACTGTATTCCAAGTGAATACGCGGCATCCTATACGCACGGGCAACAGTTTTGTTGTGCGCGCAGCGACTGGAGCCGGGAAGCAAGGAAAGGAACCTTAGCGCGAATCGGATACTCGCACTGTTGATTGCATCCCTGCCCGCTGAAGCGATGATGGAGATGATGCAGAAAATGGAGTTGATGCAGAAACAATAACCGGCCTACGGGGTTGAACAGGGATGAAGAAACAATAGAAACAATAGACGGCTTACAACGGCCCCTCACGAGGAGATGTGAATCATGAGAAGTAAGGCAGTTTTGGCAGTCATCGCGGCAGCCCTGTTCGCCCTGTCGGCGTCGGCCGGCGCGGCGGGCAAGCCGGCCGTCAATGATGGCCTGGCGAACAACCTGCCGCCCGAAAAAGCAAAAGCAATGCAAACCGAGCTCCTCTCAGCAATAGCCGCCCTCAAGGGCCATATCAACGGCACAGCCGCCCTGACCGACAAGCAGATAGAGGCGCATAAACTGACCATCGATTCCACCAAAGACATCTTCGGATACAACGACGCCGTCATAAAGGCATGTTTTGATCTGGTAGCGACTTATGACGACAAAATCGGCCCGCTTTGGGTCGCGCGGGGCGACTTCAACAGGAAGGCCCTGGTTAACGATATACACTGGACAGTGTATAACGTCATGCAAGACATTATGGATCGGACGTACACGCAGCAGAACATCTCGCGATATGAAAGTCTTATAAACGGTTTCAAGTTCAAGTGTTCGGACTACTTCCCGGGAAAAGTCGCGCCCCCCGCGGATCCACAACTCGCCTATACCGTAAAGATCAACGGGAGCTATCCAAAGACGTTTGGCCGGACTGAGGATGGATTCGCCAGAAGACCTACCGGCGCCTATCTGGCGCCGGGAACTATCGCGACGGTTACGGTTCCCAAGTCACTGGTGGGCAAGGGCTATCTGGTTCGGGTGGGTTCTCACTCATGGGATTTTTCCAACAGGCCAAACATCAAACGGCTGGACAGATCCTCGCTGGTTTACGGGATCAACGGCACCGACGTCAAGGTGGCAAGCCCTCTTGGCGGCGGGATTTACATCGAGGTCCCCTACCTGGCCAACGCCGGCGTCATTGATGTCCAGATCAGCAGCGCGGTTCGGTCACCATTCTTCTCGGCGACGAGTTTTCACAAGACGTCGCTCGCCGAATGGCAGAATACGCAGCGCAATTACAAGGCGCCGTGGGCGGATTTCCAATCGGACAAGTTCATGATGAATGTTCCGGCCAGTTGGATTAACAAGCTGGACGACCCGGTCACGCTGATGAAGAACTGGGATCTCGCGATGGATGCGATGAGCGACCTGATGGGGCTTCCCCTCGTCCGCGGCAGGGAGACGATGTATTGCCAGGTCGATCTTCAAATGCGGGTTTCCGTCTTCGCGCCGGGATATCCGACCACGAACGATCGTTACGACCCCAAGAAGGACTACGACGGCTACGTGAACCACTACCTTGTCAGGGGGCCTCAATATGCGCCTGACTACGTGTTCCATGAGCAGGGCCACGGTTTCGGCTTTGTCAAATTCGGCGGGGAGATGGAGTCCACGGTCAACCTGCTGCACGTGGCGGTGTGGAATCAGAAGTTCGGCTACGGCCTGGATGAGGCGTTCCGCGCATCGCGCCAAATGAGCGGCAACAAGAACCGCACGCTGGACAACACGGCCGTCGAGTGGATGGCCTGCCTGAGCTTCGCCGCCAGGAGGCCCATGGCGGCCGGGGAAAAGGCATACCAGCTCAAGGGGCATGCCAAGTTTGTGGATATCGCCAGGCTCTTCGGCTGGAAGCCGCTGAACGACTTCTGGTATTCGTGGAACGAGGATTTTGAGGCCGGCAGACCCTGGTCGAAACACGGTACGGACATCGACCAGATCAGCCTGCGACTGTCGGAGAAGGCCGGCTGCGACCTGACGGGCCTGCTGCACTTCTGGGGCACGCCGCCCCGCGACGCCAAGGCCCTGAAGGCCGCCGTCGCCGCCGCGAAGCTGCCGCCCTCGGCCAAGATTTACGATGCCCTCGTTCACTACAAGTCCCTTGTGCCCGCGGACAACAAGGCGTTCCGGGATTTCGCCGTCAAGTGGTGGGGCAAACAGCCCAGCAGCAGCGGCTTTTGGACCGAACGCGAGCATGCGCAGCAGTGGGATGCGTATGACGAGAAGACCGCCGCCGCCATTACGGGCACTGTGCAGGAGATTATCGACCTTTATTTCCCGAACGGGCGCCCGAAGGCTTAGGAACCTGACCGGCGCAGACGACGTTATAGACATAACCATCACCAGGGCGATCCCTGGGACACAAACAACCAAGTAATGAAAGGAAACATGGCAACGAACAAGAAGACAGCAATTGGCATTAGGAAGCCAGCCGGCGCAGGCGGCGCTACCGCCAACACCATAGCCAGGGCGATCCCTGGGCAACAGACAACCAAGTAACGAAATAACGAAAGGAAACATGGCAATGAACAAGAAGACAGTAATTGGCATCGGGTGCCTGCTCGCATCACTGATGATCGGACTATCGAGCGTATCG
>CAYOBS010000152.1:0-8388 GCA_964402305.1 uncultured Planctomycetaceae bacterium
GCAGTGCTTGGCCGTCAACACCATGTACTTCATGCCGGCCGACTGCGCCAGACCGACCCAGCCCTTGGCGTCGAACTTCGTGGGATTGAACTGCTTGTACAGATTATCGTAGACCTCGACGGGGATCGGTCCCTTGTTGGGGCACGTGGGATTCGAGTTCGCCCGCGACCAACTGATCTCGGTCCCCTTGAGGCTCACCGGTCCCCAGTGGATGAACATGCCGAAGCGGGCGTCGCGCCACCAGGCCACGCGGGCCTCCCGCGCCCGCGTTGCTTCCGCCGCGTTGGCATCCTTCGACGGCTGCGATTGGGCCTGGGCCAACGCCGCGGCAACCGCGATGAGCACTGCAAACAGAATGGTTCTTGTTCTCATAAGATTGCTCCTTGGCTTGAATTCGGGCGATCCGGGGCATGCCACTAACGATACACGCCTCAGGCTGCCCATGCAAACCCTAAATCGGTATCTGTCCCGAATGGCATGAAGATAAGGAGTAACTTATTGGTACACAATATGTCAATATGTTATGCGTAAGAGAAGATCGTGCCGGACATCATCCTGGGCTGGACCCTTTGCCGGGGCGTACCATGAACCCCAGCATTCTCAAGGTTTCTGCAGGCACGGCCGGATTATCGGGCGGAATCGGCCTGTCCTGGGCTACTCTGTAATGCGTTTTATACACTTAACTTGCGCCTTATCTTCATGCCATTCGTATCTGTCCCCGATTTTCCGATTTTTCTATCTACATCCCTACCCGTATGTCGTCAGTCGAAAAGTCTGTTAGATGTCTACTTTCCTTCGGCGGCCCACGACTTCATCTGCTTGACATTGGCCTCGACCTGGTCGGCGTACTCCAGGTTGCCCGATCGCCTCTGGTCGTTGATATAGACCCGCATGTCGCTGTCATACATGGCCTCCGACTCCGTGAAACGCCCTCGATCATCCGTCTCGATAACCCAGTTGGCCAAGATGCAGCGCATCTCTCTCAGAACCACCCGGTACTTCGGCTCGGCGGCGAGGTTGCTCACCTCCCACCGGTCTGCACTCAGGTCATAGAGTTCCTCCTCCGGCCGGGTCGGGGCCAGGAGAAGAGATTGGACCGCGTTGAGCTTGCCCGCCTCGTGCATCTGCCGCAGAACCTTCATGAATTCATAATGGTCCTTGTAGGCGCAAGGCTGCAGATAAGGCCGTTGTGGATAAAAATTGCGGATGTATTTGTAATTGCCCTTGCGAACGCCGCGTATGCGGTCCACCGTCTCATCACAGCGGTCCCGGGCCGACACTACGTACTCCCGCGGTTGGGCCCGCGGTCCGAACAGGGGACGGGCCTGCATATAAGACGGGATATCAATCCCCGCGAAATAAAGAGATGTTGCCGCCATGTCAATGTGGACGATTGATTCATTTCGAACCGTGCCGGCTTTGATCCGTCCCGGAGCCCACGCAACAAGCGGTATTTTGGCCCCCTCATCATAAAGAAACTGCTTGCCGCGGGCCTGACTGATGCCGTGGTCGGTCATGAAGAAAATAATAGTGTTGTCGAGCAGGTTTTCCTTTTTCAGCCGGTCCAGGACTTGGCCGACTTCTTTATCGGTATACTGGACGCTGTTGAGATACTCCGCCCAATCCTGCCGGAAGACCGCATCGCCCGGGTAGTACGGCGGCACGGTCACCTCGTCCGCAGTCACCAGACGGTCCAGGCCGGCCTTGACCTCCTTATACCACTTGGGCACATTTCGCAGCTTGCCGCCGCGCAGTTGGACCTGGGCAAAGAACGGCTGGCCCGGCTTGCGCCCCGACCAGTCGGGCCCATCGTAAATCGCCCTGTTATCGAATTCAAAGTTGTAATCGGTCTTGCCGTAGCCTTTGAACTTCTCATTTGTGTTGCAGGTGTAGTATCCCGCCTTCTGAAACAGCTCCGGAACCAGTTTGATATGTGGCGGCAGATTGTGCTTGACCGTCCCGCTGGAACTGCGGTGATTGTGGGCACCGATGGTTGTCTGGTACATGCCCGTAATCAGGGCCGACCGGCTGGCCGAGCAGACGGGGCCCGTAACGTACGCATTGGTAAAGACCGCTCCTTCCCGCGATAATCTGTCAACATAGGGTGTTTGAACCAACGATTGGCCTTGATAGCCGAAATCACAGGATATGTCCTCGACGATGATCCAGACGATATTAGGCCGTTCAGACAAAGAGGCAGTATGGCCGAAAGAATTATGCAGCAGTAAAGATAAGCCAGAAACACCGGTCCATTTGATAAATTCACGACGGGTTTTCACAGCATCGGTTATCATTGTAATAGCTCCATTCCTTTTTTCGAAAAGAGCGAAAAGAGGGACAGATACCTCAATTCGTCGGGAGCGGTGTTCAAGGTTGATCCCTTGCCGATTGTTTTGGTTTTCTTCCACGCTTGGCTGGGCGAAGCCTGCGCCCAAGCGGCCTCTCAAGGCGCTCTATGAACCCAACCGTCCCGCACGGCCGACCACATGTGCCCATCGTCCAGGACGCACGAGTAAAACCGACCCTGCCAGAGGTGCCCGACCTGCCCCAACCGCTTGTTGAACCACGCGGCATAGGCCTGATGCGTGTCGCGGAACCCACGGCCGAGCGATTCATCCCCGGCCGGCACGGCCACGAAATGCACGTGGTTGGTCATCAGGCAGTAGGCCCAAATCCGCACGTCATGCACGGCGGCGTACTTGGCCAGGAGGCTGAGGTACTTTTGGCGGTCGGGGTTACTGTGGAACACGTCGGCCCGCATGTTGCCGCGTTGCGTGATATGGTGGGGCAAGTTCGGCACAATGACTCGGGCGATCCGGGGCATGCCACTAACGATACACGCATCAGGCTGCCCATGCAAACCCTAAATCGGTATCTGTCCCCGATTTCCCCAGGCACAGGCATCATCGCAGCAACAACTCAAGGTCTTCGCGGCTTAGGTTACGCAACAGGCTGTTATCGGCATTGATGATGGCGTCGGCCAGGGATCGCTTGGATTCCTGAAGTTCCAGTATGCGTTCCTCGACCGTGTCGCGGGCGATCAGGCGGTAGGCGAAGACCTGGCGCTGCTGGCCGATGCGGTGGGCGCGGTCAATGGCCTGGGCCTCGACCGCCGGGTTCCACCACGGGTCCAGCAGAAAGACGTAGTCCGCCGCCGTCAGGTTCAGCCCCAGTCCGCCGGCCTTGAGGCTGATCAGGAACAGCCCGCATTGCGGATCGTTCTGGAAACGGTCCACGCGGGCCTGCCGGTCTCGCGTCCGACCGTCAAGATACTCGTAGGGGATCCGCTCATCGTCCAATCGCGACCGGACGATGCTCAACATGCTCGTGAACTGTGAGAAGACCAGGGCCTTGTGGCCTTCTTCGAGCACCTCCTGTAGCTGCGGCAGGAGCGATTCAAGCTTCGCGCTGGACTCGCCGATGCGGGCCTTGTCGATCAGGCCGGGATGGATGGCTGCCTGGCGGAGCCGCAGCAGGGCCTCCAGGATCTGGATCTTCACCTTGTTCATTCCGTCGCGGGCGACGCGGGCCAGCAGGGCCCGGCGATAGTGGTCCCGCAGTTCTTCGTAGAGCCTGCGTTGCGTCGCGTCCAGTTCACAGTAGAGCGTCTGCTCGGTCTTGGCCGGCAGATCAGCGGCGACCTGACCCTTGGTCCGGCGGAGGATGAAAGGTCGCAGGGCCCGGGCCAGCAACTGCGCGGGCGTCGGCTCGGCCGGGCCGCCTCCGCCATTGGCCCCGGCCGCCAACACCGGCGACGCCCCCAGCATGCCTGGGTTGAGCACCTCGAACTGGCTCCACAACTCGCCGAGGTGGTTTTCGATCGGCGTGCCGCTCATGCACAGGCGATGGCGGGCCTGGAGAAGCCTTGCCGCCTTGGCCGAGGCGGTTTGGGCGTTCTTGATCGCCTGGGATTCATCGAAAACTACATAGTCGAACGGAACATCCTTAAGGTGGGCCGCGTCCCGCCGCAGCGTGCCGTAGGTGGTCAGGATCAGGTCGTAGTCGTCGAAGTGGTCCACGCGCCCCTTGGTTCGATCGGTCCCGACGTGGTCGAGCACCCTCATGGCCGGAGTGAAACGGGCCGCCTCCTGACGCCAGTTGAAGATCAGCGACCGCGGCACGACCACCAGCGACGGGGCGGGCCGGTCGCCGTTACCCGATCCGTCGGCCCGCAACTGCCGGCGGGACTCAAGCAGGGCCAGCACTTGCACCGTCTTGCCCAGGCCCATGTCGTCGGCCAGGCAGCCGCCGAACCCGAACCGCTGGAGAAAGTGCAGCCAGCCCAGCCCGTCACGTTGATAAGGCCGCAACGTGCCGACAAAGCCCGGTGGGGCGTCGGCCGGGGTGATGCTTTCGAACCGCCGCAACTCCTCGCGGGCCCGCGAAAACGCCTCGTCACAGGTCGCTTCCGGCTGGGCGGCCAGCAGGGCATCCAGAAAGCCCGCCTGCGTCGGCTTGAATCGCAGGTGGTCCTTCTGGGTCGTCGCCACCGACGCCAGCAGGCCGAACTTCCGCAACCATTCCTCCGGCAGAATGCCCAGACTGCCGTCATCCAGCCGAACGAACTGTTCGCCCTTTCTCAACGCGGCAAGCAACTGCGGCAGCGAAGCCGCGACCCCGCCGAAATCGGCCGACCCGCGGAGTTCAAACCAGTCAATGCCCGACGACACCGCCATCTCAAACTTGCCGGCCCGCCGATACAACGAGCCATCGGCCTGGATGTCCCAGTCCTCGGCGACCAGTTCAGCCACCACTCGCGGCAGGAGCTTGGGGCGCAATTGGAAACGGCCTTCCGGTCCGTAGGCGTCTCGCCGCAGGCCGAGGGACCTCAGCTTCTCCGCGGCCGCGCGTTCCGCCGCCGGATCGCGCAAGATCAGCCGGCGCGACTCCTTGATGTAAATGCCTCGCTCCGCCGACGAATTGTCCACCCGCTGGCCGTCGTACTCGAACCCAAGTTCGGCGGTCAACAAGTCCTGACCCCAGCGGTGGTTCGGTTTGTGAATCCGCAGACAGAGCCGGGGCGTCGGGCAAACCTCTTGATAGCCCAGTTCGGCCGGCAAGTCCATCGGCGGGACGGCCGGAACCCGCAGCAGCCATTCAAGCAGTTCGTCCGCTTGCCGAACCGGCACCCGGACTTCCTTCTCCCGCCGCAACAGCGAAATCCAACCGAACGCGCCGTGGTCATTCAAGCGGGCCGCCCGGTCCGGCCAGAAGACCCAGCCGCCTTGAGTCAGCATCGCCGGCGAGGCCAGGTCTTGCCGTTCCCGGTCCCGGCACAGCGAGCCGGATAGCACGTACTGTTTGCCCGGCTCGTCCTTACGGACCTCCAGCCGGAACTCCCACGCCGCGCCGCCATCGAGTTGCAGGGGCGGGAATTCCTCGCCGGACTTCATCTGCAAACGGCACCTTCCGCTGCCGCACAGCAATGGCATTACCGCGTCCGTAATCACTTCGTGTAAGAGGAAGGTGGAGGAGCGGGAGTAATCGCTGTATCTGTAGTATGCGTATGACTGCGTGTTGGCCCCAAGGAGCATCGCGGCAATCTGGCGATCCGTCGGGTCCGGCAGCCGGCCGATCTGCTCCCGCGAAAGCGCGTGCGGCTTGTCGATGCCCCAGTCGCCGTTCTTCTTGCGCTTGCGCAACATGACATGGACAGCCAGCCCGCCGCCGGCCAGGGTCGCCGGAACGCCTATGATGTAGCCCAACTGACTGTCGGCCGGCAGGGCCTCTCTGGACCGTCCCCCATCGTGGCGGGCGGAATCGTGCAGGGCGCCCAGAAGCTGCTTCCATGTCGCCGGCTGCGATGGCGCGGGACGAAATTGGAGGATGCGGCGCGTATCGGCGTGACGGGAAACAATCACACCATCCTCGTCGCGACCATCATACGCCTCATCCGCCGGATCGTCGTCATCTTCGGAATAGTCTTGGCCGTCGCCGGCCTCGAAATCTTCCAGGTCGTCGTCGGCCTCGCCACCGGCCATGACAAGGGCCTTGCCATCCAGTCGTGCCGGTATCTTCCCGCCGGCGTCGTAGGTCAGCGCCACCGCCCAAAGGTGTTTGCACGGGCCGTACTGATCGAAGTATGGGCAAGTGCAGAAGGCTCGGATCTCCGGCCCGGACCACTCCAGCAACACGGTGTAATCCCCCTGGCCCGTCACCGAAGCACGGACCGACGTGGCGTCAGCGCGCTCGACGCGGACAACTCCGCGGTAGAAGTAGTCCTCTCCCCGCTGCCGGACATCGGACGGGAAATCAGCTCGGATCGCGCGTGTCAGTTGTCTGCCCATGTTGGCCGGTATTGTATCAACTCTTTCCCGCCGCGTCAGCCACGAACCGTTGAGCGCGTTCCCCCAAGCGGCTCCCCGACGCTTCCCAGAGAGCTCCAGAGGTCCGGGAAGAGGTCAATGACGGTGTTCATTCGCCTCTGATAGCAGAAGAAGCCTCTGATGGCAACCCGTCGTAAGTCCTTATGGCAAGGCCGCGGCCGAATTGTTCGGGGGAACACCCATATTACGACTCGGACGAAAGCACCTGAATGATCCATCGCCGGTGGAGAAGCATTTCATCGAAGCCGTCGAGGTCAAGCAGTTGGAGCAGCGGGCCCGCGAGTTGCCCAAGCCGTCGCGGCCCCTCATGAAACGCAAGCCGAAACGCTAGGTTGAATGAGAAACCATGAGCGAGTACCAGTACCACGAATTACTGGCCCTGGACCAGCCCATGACCGACAAGCAGATGCGGGAGGTCCGGGCGTTCTCCACCCGCGCACGTATCACACCGACAAGCTTCGTCAACGAGTACCATTGGGGCAACTTCAAGGGCAACATCAACACCTTCATGACGAAGTACTACGATGCTTTTGTGTATTTCGCCAACCGGGGCACGCATGACCTCCGGTTCCGGCTGCCCAAGGCGCGCCGATATGTCCTGCCGATGGACAATGACCCGTTCGACGACCGGAAGCCCGCGGGCATGGTCACGCGGACGACCATCGACGCCCTGGGCCTCAAGAAGGGCCAGGCGTTCGGCTACTGGTTCGACCTCGGTGACGACTGGTGGCATACTATCAGCGTCGTCGCGATCCACGAAGGCCCGACGGCGGCAAGTATCCACGCGTGATGGCCAGGACCGGCGAAAGTCCGCCGCAGTACCCGGACTGGGATGACGAAGACGAGGATGACGACGGCGAGTATTTTGACGAGGAATGAGGCCGGCCAATTGGCCTTCGAAGCAGCCCGACCATGGAAGATTACGACGACATCCTGACCTGCTATAAGCGAATGCGATCTGCCACCAGCGGGATGAGCAACACGCTCGTGGACCTTTGCGGGCCATACGTCGAGCAGGCCGCAAAAGCCCTGGGCGTGTGGGTTAACGGGACCATTGTCATGGACATCGATCAGATGCCGGTGCTGATGGATCATGCCATCTACCGCTACCCGCGGGGAGGCCATAACGCCGTCGAACGCCTTGCCGCCAAGCATCCCCCCGCGCCGGGCTCCGACGCCCAGGCCGCACTGTGCGCGATGCGAAAGGCATTCTTCTCGCTTTTCCAGGTGCGCGACGTGATCAAGGGCCTTGGCGTCAGGGTGACGGACATCATCCGCGACGAGGATTATTTCCTGGCTGATGTAAATCTGAGCCAGACTGCCGTCGAGGGCCTGGTGCTGGCTTCGAGGATGCTGCCCTTCGAGGATTTCATCACGACGGCCGGGGCGGCCCTGCCCGTGGACGCGGACGTACTGGAGTGGGTCGTTACCAACGTAGAAGAAAACTACAAGGCGCATGAAGACATGCGCAACCTGCCGCCCAAGGTTTGGGACGAGCTGGAGACGAAAATAATCCGCGCATGCTTGAACAGCGATGGAGCTCAGCGGATCGCATACCGGGACGCTCCAGGAACCGCCAGCCAGCCGGCCTTATCTAAGGAACCCTCCCACGTCGGCCGAAACGACCCCTGTCCGTGCGGCAGCGGCAAGAAGTTCAAGAAGTGCTGCGGGCGACAATAGCCTGGCAGGTTGATTTGCGGGGCCGTAACAAGGACTTTCGGAGAGACACGAAGAGCCGGCTGTGGGTGCCGGGGCAATGGTAAGGCCGGACATGAAGCCTTATCTGGGCAGACCGACAGCATTCTATTCCAGCGACGCCCAGAAGACCAAACTCCACTGGTTCCACTACGAGTACGCCCAAGCCTGCAGGATCCGATGGAAGGAGAAAACCACACGAACACGGCGGGCTTTTTTCAGAATGCCCTTGCAATATGAATATCCAAAATGCGTATTACAATGCCATGAGCTTCATACATCGGCACATCGAGTCTTTATTAAAGAAAAAGAAGGCTCATCCGGTTCTTGCGTAGGTAGGCAGGGGGCAAGCCAGCCCTTCCGGCGG
>CAYOBS010000153.1:0-8377 GCA_964402305.1 uncultured Planctomycetaceae bacterium
GCCAGGAGTGCGCCGCTGCGCCTTAAGGCGAAATGCATACGCTGTCCCCGGATTTGGCTCCTGCACGACTTCCCCGACCGCCCGGCCGCCCGCCTTGCCGGACGAAGGATCCGCTGCCAAGCGTGGACCTTCCAAGTCGCGGCCTTCGACCGCCAGGACCTCGCCGAATCCGAATCGGCCAGGCTGGCGAAGATCGGCCTGAAAACCGCCGTTGGCAACGCCATCGTGGACGGCAAGCTCAGGTTCTTTGTCCAGGCGGGGCGCTACGACACCCGCGCCGCCGCCACGGAAGCCGCAGGCAAGACCCTCGGCGGCCTGGCAGCCAAAGCCCAACTCGTGCCCACGCGGTAGGCACGCCCTGAATCCGCATCGGCAAACCGGAGCGGGTCGCCGAGATGGATCTTTTTCATGTGGTCGCTCATGGAATCCCCAGGACTGTTCTGCTGCCAAGGATTGGCCCACCTCTTGTTTGGAACTGCCGCTGGGCCAGAGCGTCTAAGGCAGTGACAGCAAATACCTAGGACGAACCAATGCGTAATGCACTCAAGACGATGATGTGTATGCCGATTGCCTTCGCCGTGTTTTCAGGCTGCGACCGCAATGCCACGAGGCTACAGTCCCGGCTGGACACCGAGCCTCCTACTCGCGCTGCTGTGGTTCCAATGTCGGCCGAAAAGGCAGAGGTTCGATTTGGCAAAGCACGCATCGCTCTCGGCATGGAGAAGGAAGATGTCCTTGAACAGATACGGTTGAGTCGTTCGCAGTACACTCCACTGTCGAGTGTTGATTCGGCGGAGTTGTTCGTCAAACAACCATCTGACGAAACCGTTGAATCAGATACATGGATGTTAACCTGTCCTACCCGTAACTCCCGCTTCCTGGGCGGTGGAAGTGGAATCATCCTGGATGTTCGCTTCTCTAAAGGGAAGGTGGTTGGGATCAAGGAGCTTCCTTGGCTCGCGGGATGACAGAAGTGTCGCGCTCGTCCTCAACTTAAACTTCCAGTAGATGGCCACCAATCCAGTGGCCACCCCTCGCTTTTGCCCGTCCCTTGCTTTATCCGCCGGCGCCAAAGGCCGATATGAGCTTTGGAGAACTCGGAGAACTCGCCCTTGTCAGGAAACGATGTTACAACAACGGACGCCTCTGACGCCGTCGGCCGGTATACCCGCGGGCTTCTGCTGCGGAGCCGGGGCTGTTTCGACCAGGCGGCCCAGCAGTTGCAGGAGCTTATCGGGCAGGATGATACGCTCGGGCTGCTGGCGCGTTATCACTACGCGCTTGCCCACAGGTCGCTGGCCGGGCAGGCGTTGTCGCGCGGGGATTTCCCCGCCGCCCAGCGCCACCTTCAGACGGCAATGAACGCCGTCGGCGCCCGCGCCGGAGTTGGCGGCCTGCTGGCCGGCCTGTACGCCCAAGGCAGCAAGCCGGCGGAATGTCTGCGAGAGATGGAAAAGGCCCCCGCCGTCTCCGCCGGCAAGGACTCGCCAGACTTCCACCGCAAGCTCGCCCAGGCCCAATGGCAGGCCGGGCGGCGCCAGGAGGCGTACATGACCCTGACGCGGGCGCTGCGCCGTTTCGGGGATGTAGGATCGCTGCACCTTCAGTGGGGACTGTTCCTGGCGGCAGAGGAAAAGTACGCCGAGGCCCGCGAGCGTCTGGCACAGGCCGCCCAGGCCGAATGCGACAGCGCCGACGCATACCGCTACCTGGCCCTGGCGGCCGCGGCGCTGGGCGACGCCCCCGCCGCGGCCAGAAGCTTCCAGAGGGCGCTGGACCTGTGCCCCGACGACCTCATGCTGGCCTATCAGCTCTCGCTGGCTGCGCGGGCGGCCGGGGCCGACGGGGTAAAGATCATCGTCCGCCTGCCGGTCCCGTCGGCCAGCGGCACCCAAGGCAACCTGCACGAACTGGCCCGGCGGATCGCCGATGAGCCGGACCTTATCGAGGCCCTGTGCTCGCTGCCGAAAAACGACCTGGACAACGAACTGTTTTCGATGCTTGCCGGGGCCGTCGAGTTGGCCATCGAGGCCCATCCGCGCCACGCGGACCTGCACCTGGCGGCCTCGCGCGTGTACTTGCGCCTCGAGCAGCAGGAGGCGGCCCAGCTGCGTGTACATGAGTCGCTGGAGATCAACCCCGCCTACATCCGCGCCCGGCTGCACATGGCGGAGCTATGCACCCTGGCCGGGCGGGCGGACGCCGCGGCAGGCCATTACCAGCGGGCGGTCAGCGACGGCGCCGACTGGCCCGACGTTCATCTCCGCGCCGGCGAGGCGCTGATTGGCTGCGGGCGCCTGGAGGAAGCCAGGCAGCACCTGCACAGGGCGCTGGAACTCAACGCCGGGTACAGCCCGGCCGCGGACGCTCTGAGGCTACTTGCGGCATGATGGAGTTATTTGCGTGAGTCATCTTCTGGAACTCTTAGGCCGGGGCCTTGGCAGCGACCTTGGCGACGTGCTGGACCGGTACTTCCGGTCGCCGTCAAGCCAGGCTGCCGAGCAACTCGCCGAGGCCTGCCGGCGCGACCCCCAGCGCCCGGATGGGCCGCTTGGGCTTGGGCTGGCGCAGCTCCGCGCCGCCCAGGTCGACGACGCCATCGCGCAGCTTAGCCATGCGTGCCGTTTGAAGCCGGACCTTCTGGCGGCCAGGCTGGCGTTGGCGTCGGCGTACGACGAGAAGGGGCAGTTCGACAAGGCTCTCGATCAGCTCCAGCTCGCCAACCGCACGCACAGCGGCGAGGGGCCGGTGCTGTTCGGCATCGGTTTTTGCCTGGAGAAGCTAGGCCGCCCGGAAGAGGCGGCTGAGTATTACCGCGACGCGTTGAGCAAGGACGCCGCCCCGCTTGCGGCGCGGCAGCGGCTTGCGGCCATCGACGTGCTGACGGGCCGGCTCGACGAGGCGATCGAGCAGTACCGCCTGCTTCGCGACATGGAGCCGCAGGAGCTTGTCTACCGCTCGGCGCTGGCGCACCTTTACTACCGCTCCGGGCGGTATGCCGAGGCGGTCGAAGAGTTCGAGACCGCCATCGCGATGGAGCCGGAGAACTGGGCGCTGGTGGACGACGAGGTCGAGGCCCTGGTCGCGGATGGGCAATTCAGCGAGGCAATCGCGCGGCTTTGCCGGCTTCTCGAAGAACAGGGCCCCTTTGCCGATCTGCACGTCCGCCTGGGGGATCTGTACGGGCGGGGCGGCGACGATGAGTCGGCCATGAGAAACTATCTTGCCGCCCTGGAGCTCCAGCCGAACTACCTGGAAGCCACCATCAAGGCCGGCACGCAGCACCTGACGCAGGGCCGGTGGGAGCAGGCGGCCGAGGCGTTTTACCAGGCCACGGAACTCAACGACGCCGTGCTGGAATGCTATGTCGGGATGGGCGCCGCCCAGGCCGCCATGGGCGACAAAGCCGAGGCGATGAACACCTTCGACCTGGCCGCCGCTATCGAGCCCAACAGCACGATCCTGCTGGCGGAGATGGCCAAGCTCCAGTTGCGGTCCGCCGTCACCGAGGAGTTCACCCGCAGCTTCTGTTGCGAAGAGGGCGCCGCGGGTGAGGGCGCGGCCTTCAACGAGAAGCTTCTCGTCCAGCAGATAGAGCGCCACGCCGAGGCGGTGCGAAACGAGCCCGACCACGCCGACGTCCGGTATCGCTACGGGGTGCTTCTCCGCGCCGCCGGGCAGGTTCCGCAGGCGATGGAGCAGTTCAGCCAGGCCGTGCGGATAAGCCCGACGTTCCTCAAGGCGTGGATAAAGCTCGGCATAACTCAGCAGGAGATGGGCCTGGTCGACGACGCGATCGAGACTTTCCAGAAGTCCATGGACGTCCGCCCGGACTGCGTGGACTTGCACTACCGCCTGGGCCTGCTGTACACAAACCGCAAGGAATTCGACCAGGCCGTGCGCCACATGGAAGCGGCCGCCGGCGGCACCGACGATGGGCAGATCCGCGCCGGACTGGCCCTGTCGCTTCAGAATATGGGGCTGATGGACCGCGCCGCGGCGACCTGGCGGAGCCTCTGGAAGATCCACCGGGCAAAGACCGGGCCGTGACCGGAAAAACCGAATTTCGAATTTCGAAATACGAAACAAACCCCAAATTCGAATGCTCAAAACGCCAGTGGCAGTTATGCAAGCCGGGGGAGGTGTGGACGCCGGTTAGTGCGGAGCGTTTTGGATTTGGTGCTTGGCGCTTTGAATTTGTTTCGGATTTCGTGCTTCGAATTTCGGGTTTCTTGCGCGGTGTGATTGTTTTGGAGCAGCGGAAAACAACAGGTATCCTGTATCAGCAGCGGGCGCGGGTAGGCGCCGGACAATCGTGGAGAGCGGCACATGTGCGGAATCGTCGGGTACATCGGCGGCAAACCGGCTTCGCCGGTGTTGATCGAGGGCCTCAAGAGGCTGGAGTACCGCGGCTACGACTCTGCCGGCGTGTGCGTCTGCCTGGACGGCAAACTGCTGCTGTACAAGGACGTCGGCCGCGTGATGCAGGTCGAGCAGCAGGTGCGGGCCGACAGCCGGTTCAACTCCGCGACGGTCGGCATAGCGCACACTCGCTGGGCGACTCACGGCGAGCCGAGCCAGGCCAACGCTCACCCGCACCTCGACGGCCCCGGCCGGATCGCGCTGGTTCACAACGGCATCATCGAGAACTACGCCACGCTCAAGCAGTTCCTCCTGAACAAGGGCCACGTCTTTAGCAGCCAGACGGACACCGAGGTGCTGGTTCACCTCATCAGCGAGATATACCACGACGGCGCCAAGAGCCTGGAGGTTGCGGTGCAGGCGGCCCTTCGCGAGGTGACGGGCACTTACGGCATAGCCGTGATGTGCGCCGACGAGCCGGACAAGATTGTCGCGGCCCGCAAGGGCAGCCCGCTGATCGTGGGCGTCGGCACCGACGAGTACATCGTCGCCAGCGACGCCTCGGCCATCATCGCCCACACGTCGAACGTCATCTACCTCAACGACAACGAGATGGCGGTCTTCACCCGCCAGGGCATGCGCACGCTGACGACCGACAACGTGCCGATCACCAAGGAGGTCCAGCAGATCGAGTGGACCCTGGAGGAGATCGCCCGGGGCGGCTACGACCACTTCATGCTCAAGGAGATTTTCGAGCAGCCCGAGGCCATCCGCAACTGCCTGCGCGGGCGCCTGGACCTGCGCGACAACCGCATCCAGCTCGGCGGGCTTGACGGCATCTCCCGCGAGCTGGTCAAGACGCGGAAGGTTGTCATTTCCGCCTGCGGCACGGCCTGGCACGCGGGGCTGGTCGGCGAGTACCTTTTCGAGGACCTTGCCCGCATCCCCACCGAGGTCGAGTACGCAAGCGAGTTCCGATACCGCAACCCGATCGTCGAGGACGGCACGGTATTCCTGGCGATAAGCCAGTCCGGCGAGACGGCCGACACGCTCGCGGCCCTTCGCGAGGCGAAGGAAAAGGGCGCCCTGGTGCTGGGCATCGTCAACGCCGTCGGCTCGACGATCGCCCGCGAGACCGACGCGGGCGTGTACATCCACGCCGGGCCGGAAATCGGCGTGGCGAGCACCAAGGCCTTCACCTGCCAGGTGGTCGTCGAGACGATGATCGCACTGGCGCTGGGAAGGCGGCGGTTCATGTCGCAGAACACGATGACCCAGTACCTCAACGCCCTCAGCGAGATCCCCGACAAGATCGAGGCCATCCTCGAGCTCAGCGACACCATCCGCCAGGTCGTCGGGCAGTACGTGGACCGGGAGAACTGGCTGTTCCTGGGGCGCGGCTACAACTACCCCATCGCCCTGGAAGGCGCCCTGAAACTCAAGGAAATAAGCTACATTCACTCCGAGGGCCTGCCCGCGGCCGAGATGAAGCACGGGCCTATCGCGCTGATCCACGAGGGAATGCCCGTGGTCTTCGTCACGCCGCGCTGCGGCACCTACGACAAGATCATAAGCAACATCGAGGAAGTCCGCGCGCGCCGCGGGCGGATCATCGCCGTGGCCACCGAGGGCGACACGCAGATCCGCCAGTACGCCGACCACGTCTTCTACGTGCCGGACACCCTGGCCCCGCTCCAGCCCCTGCTGACCGTCGTGCCGCTGCAACTGCTGGCCTACCACGCCGCCGTCGCCAGAGGATGCAACGTGGATAAGCCCCGCAACCTGGCAAAGAGCGTGACTGTGGAATAATATGCCTCCCGTGGTGTTGCAGGGCTGTCAAAGCATGGCTGCCACAAGAAGACTGCTCTCGCGGACCTCGGGTCCCTTCGGTATGAATTGATGCGTGCCGCACCCAAGTCCCGATTTGCATCGGGATTTGCCTGGAGGTGGCACGAGCAGTTGGCATGGAGCGAAAGGCAAGAGCAAAAAAATGAGAGCCACTACCTCACCCGGATTTGCCCGAACGGCTGCGGCAGTCGCGGCGTGCGGGGCGTTCCTGTGGGCGATCCGGGCCCCGGCCACGCCGGCTGCGCAGCCCGCGGCCAAGGCCCCGACGACTAAACCGGCCTCGGCGCCGGCGACCGCACCGGCGACCGCACCGGCAGAGCCTTGCCCGACGCCGACGACCGCCCCCGCCACAAGTCCGGCCGGCGGGGAACTCAAGCAGTTCGCCGCCGGTTCGCCCTTCGACGTCGAGTACAAGCCGCCAAAGGAAGTCGGCGGCAAGCGGATATGGGCCTCATCCTGCCTTTGGGCCAAGGCCCCCAGGCTCGAGGTCGAAAAGTGGCTCTCAGCCGAGCCGAACACCGACGGCAAGTTCGTGCTGATCGAGTTCTGGGCGACGTGGTGCCCCCCCTGCCGCAAGTCGATCGAGCTGCTCAACGACCTGCACAAAAAGTTCGGCAAGGACCTGGTCGTCATCGGCATCTCAGATGAGACCGAGGACGCCGTGCGGGCCCTAAATAAGCCGAAGATCGAGTACTTCAGCGCCATCGACACGCGGGCGCGCACCAAGAAGGAACTGGGCGTCTTCGGCATCCCGCACGTGATAATCGTGGAGCCCGGCGGCAGCGTCGTCTGGGAAGGCTTCCCGCTGCTGAAAGACCACGAACTTACCGGGAAGATCATCGGCAAGATGATCGAGATCGGCCGAAACAGCGGCTCGCTGAAGTAGCCGCCGCAAAGACATGCCCGGGAGCGAATATATGAACAGGCAGATCACGCGGCAGCGATTTCTACGGTGGACTGGCGCGGGGGCCGCGGCGATGCTTCTGGGCCGCCGCATCGCGACGGCGCAGGCGGCACAGGCGGCGCTGAAGGCCGGCGAACCCGCCGCAGCCAAGGCAGGCAGGCCCAACATCGTCTACATCCTCGCCGACGACATGGGCTACGGCGACGTGCGATGCCTCAACAAGGACGGCAAGATCGCCACGCCGAACATGGACCGCCTTGCCTCCGGCGGAATGATCTTTACCGACGCCCACAGCGGCTCATCCGTATGCACCCCGACGCGATACGGCATTCTCACCGGCCGATACTCCTGGCGGACCCGCCTGGCAAGCGGCGTGCTCATGGGCTACTCGCGGCACCTGATCGAGCCGGGCAGGATGACCGTCGCGAGCCTGCTGAAGTCCCGCGGCTACCACACCGCCGGCCTGGGCAAGTGGCACCTCGGGCTGGGCCTGCCCACCACCGACGGCAAGGCCGCCGCGGGCAACGGGGCCAACGTGGACTTCGCCGCCCCCATCGCCAACGGCCCGACCAGCTTGGGGTTCGACTACTACTACGGCATATCCGCCTCGCTTGATATGCCGCCATACGTATATGTCCACAACGACCGCTTCGTCGCCGTGCCGACAACCACGCGGACATACATCCGAAAGGGCCTGGCCACCGAGGACTTCGAGGCGGTCAACGTCCTGCCGACGCTGACGGCAAAGGCCGTCGAGTACATCGACGAGCGCGCCAAGGCCGCCGCGGCGGGCGATGACAAGCCCTTCTTCCTCTACATGCCGCTAAACGCCCCGCACACGCCGATCGCCCCGACGAAGGACTTCCAGGGCAAGAGCGGCCTGAACGACTACGGCGACTTCGTCATGCAGGTTGACCACACCGTCGGGCAGGTCCTGGACGCCCTGGACCGCCGCGGCCTGGCCAAGGACACGCTGGTGATCCTGACGAGCGACAACGGCAGCTCGCCCGCGGCCAACTTCAAGCAGCTCGCCGAAAAGGGCCACAACCCCAGCTACGTTTTCCGCGGCCACAAGGCCGACATCTTCGAGGGCGGGCATCGCATCCCGTTCATCGCCCGCTGGCCGGGGCACGTCAAGCCGGGCAGCGCCTGCGATCAGACAATCTGCCTGACCGACCTGCTGGCCACGTGCGCGGCAATCGTCGGGGCAAAGCTGCCCGACAACGCCGGCGAGGACTCCGTGAACATCCTGCCGGCCCTGAC
>CAYOBS010000154.1:0-8377 GCA_964402305.1 uncultured Planctomycetaceae bacterium
GGTCCGGGGCATACGGCGAGGGCGTCGGCATAAGCGTCGGCCCGGGGCCGGGGCTTTGCGGCGCCGGCGCCGGCTCTATCTCGTTCTTGACTATCGGTGGCGAGCCCGGCCCGCTGGGGCGCAGCAGGGCCCACATTCCCACCGCCCCGGCCGCCAGAAGCACCGCCGCCGCCACGGTCGCCCAACGCAGGCCGGGCCGGGAGTGCGAAGCCCGCTGCGCCTGGGCGCGGTCAAGCTCCGCCGCGCGCTGCTCGAGCCTGGCCCGATCCAGGGCCGACAAACGCGGCATCGGCTCGGCCGACAGTTCCCCTTCCATCTCGCCGGCCAGGCTGCGGATCGCCTCGACTTCCGCCCGCAGTGACTCATCGCCCAGGATTGCCGCCTCGACCTCGCCAGCCTCGCCCGCGCCCAATTCGCCCAGTGCGTAGGCCGTCAGCAGCGGATTGTCCTTCGAAAGCTTCATCTCATCTCTCCCTGCCGGCCGCTATGCCCGTCAACCTGGAAACGCTTGCGCAGCCGCTGGATCCCCGTGTGAATCAGAAAGCCGACGTTCGTAACAGACAGGCCCGTGATGCCTGCGATCTGCTTGTACGAAAACCCGTTCTGAAACCTCAGCCGCAGAACCTCCTGCTGATTTGGCGGCAGGGCGGACATCGCGGCCGACACCCGCCCGGCCTGCTCGCGGCCGCTCGCCACATCGTCCGGAGGCAACTCCGCTCCGGCGTGCGTCCGCTCAACGTGCTCGGTCATCGGTGTCATGCGGCAATCTTTCCGGAAAATGTCCAGGCAGCGGTTGCGGCAGACCGTGAAGAGCCACTGGGCCAAGTGCCCGCCGTCCAGGTCGCGCCCGCTCTCCAGCAGCCGCAGGAACGTGTCCTGAACCACATCCCGCCCGCGGTCGGCATCGCCGAGAATCCGTCCGGCATACCGAAGCAGGGCGCCTTCGTGGTCGTCCATGGCCTTTCGCAACCAGGCCGCGAGGTTGTCATTCGGTTCAACCGTCATGCGCTGCCTCGCCGCCGCTTCCGCCACGTCGTCACCATTACCACGATTGCGAACCCCTTTTCTTAGATGATTTCCTGAAAAACACCCGCGGCACGGGCGTCTTGCCCGCGAGTCGCACTTCATTCTTCCCGCCCAGCCTGGCCAAGTCCAGTGGGAAAGTTCGTTCCGCCAAGCCGGACTTATGCGGGGCGCCGCGATCGTGCGACAGCCGCATCATCAAGGCGCGGCGCGGAATGAGCGAAGCCTTTGGAGTGCGGCGTCAGTCCCTGCGAAGCAGGGGCGCCGTCGCCGCTTTTGCTTGCCAGGTGACTGGATCTTCGATTCCAGGGGAGTCTTGTCCTGAGCAAAGATTGGCCGAGTCTTCGTCCGAGTTCATTGCATCCCACATTGGCGGGCACGTGTGCTGGATGCGGGCGCGCTGGCGCGATCCAAAGCGGCGTGGGCGCCCCGACTGCGTCGGGTCTGACGCCGCACTCCAAATGCTTCGCTTATCCAATGCATCCCCATATAATCCAAAGCGGCCTGTCAGTGCCTGAGGCTCCCTTGATCTTGCGTCCCTGGCGTGCGATGCTTGCCTGCCGGACCGGCGCGCCGGCCTGGTGAGCCAGCGAGCCTGCAAGAGGTGACTTCGGATGAGCAGTGAGAACCCTTCCATGCCGCCCGCGCGGCCCACCCCGCCCGCGCCGCCTTCCAGGCCGGCGCCGCGGTGGCAATCCAAGCTGTCGCGGATGATCGAGTTCCTCGGGCTCCGCCGGAGCATCGTGGGGCTTCTGTCAATGGTCATCCTCGTCGGCATGGGCGAGCACATGGCCGAGCAATTCCTGCCGCTGTACCTGCTGGCCCTGGGCGGCGGGTTCATTTCGGTGGGTTTCCTTAACGGCATGGACAACCTGCTGGCCACCCTCTACCCTTTCCCCCGCGGGTGCCGCTGGCGGCGCCTGGGGACGAAGCGCGCCCTGCTGATATTCAACCTTGCCTCGATGGCCGGCTTCCTGATCGTCGTGCTCATCCCGTCCTGGCCGGCCGTGCTGGGCGGGGCCACGCTGTTCCTGTCCTGGACCGCCATCAGCCTGCCGGCCACCATGAGCCTCGTCGCCCGCGTCCTGCCCAAGAACAAGCGCACCATGGGCGTGTCGATCCACTCGCTGGTCCGCCGCGTGCCTATGGCGCTGGGGCCGCTTGTCGGCGGGCTGCTGATTTCCGGCTGGGGCAACCTGTTCGGCACGAGCCTGGCTTTCCACGGCTTCGGGCTGGAACTAGGGGTCCGACTGGCGTTCGCCGGCGCACTGGCGATGGCGGTTATCGCCGCAGTGCTCCAGCAGGCGCTCATCGAGGATGACCGCAAAAGCCCCCAGGACCGCGCCGCCGCAACCGCCGCCCCCCCGGCCGAGCACAATCCACTGGCGCTGTGGAAACTGATGAGCCCGCCGCTGCGGCGGCTCCTTGTGGCGGATATTCTCGTGCGCTTCTGCGAGCAGATCCCCTACGCCTTCGTCGTAATCTGGGCAATCGGCACCGCGCATACATCCGGATACGTCAGCGCCTTTCAATTCGGCGTCCTGCGGACCATCGAGATGGCCACCGCCATCCTCATCTACATCCCCGTCGCCTACTTCGCCGACAAGTCGCAGAAAAAGCCCTTCGTCGTGGCGACCTTCGCGTTCTTCACCGCGTTCCCGCTTATGCTGCTTGTTTCCAAGTCGTTCATCATGCTTGCCCTGGCGTTCGTGCTTCGCGGGCTAAAGGAGTTCGGCGAGCCGACGCGAAAGGCCCTTATCATGGACCTTGCCCCCGAGGACCGCAAAGCGGGCATGTTCGGCCTGTACTACCTCATCCGCGACGTCATCGTCTCGCTGGCGGCCTTCGGCGGGGCATTCCTGTGGCGGGCGTCACCCGAGTTGAACCTGTGGACCGCCTTTGCCTTCGGCGCGGCCGGGACGTTGTGGTTCGCCTTCTTCGGCCGGGACCTGTCGGCGGAACCGGCGGCGGTTGAGGGAAGAAGAGAATAATACTCAACGCAGAGCACGCAGAGAGCGCAGAGAAGATAGAAGAAACGGCGATCTCACAAAGAGACCGCCGTTTCTTTTACTCGTTACTTCTTATCTTCTATTCTTCTCTTCTCTGCGTTCTCTGCGTGCTCTGCGTTGAGACATCCGTTTCTTCTTCTTTACTCGGCCTGGCCGATCTTGCGGACCCAGATATTGCGGTAGCAGACCGGGTTGCCGTGGAACTGGATCTCCAGGGGCATTTCGGGCTCGTGGTAGGAATAAGTGGCCAGCTTCCTGTACGCCATTGCCCCCATAATTTCCTGGTGGTTGTGCAGGAGCACGCCGTTGTGGATCACGGTGATGTACGCGGGCTTGACGAGCCTCTTGTCCGCGTCAAACTTCGGGGCCTCGAAGATGATGTCGTAACTCTGCCACTGCCCCGGTTTGCGGCAGGCGTTGACCAGCGGCGGGTACTGGCCGTAAATCGCCCCGGCCTGGCCGTCGGCGTACGTGACGTTGTCGTACGAGTCAAGCACCTGTATCTCGTAGTTTCTCATGATGATCACGCCGCTGTTGCCCCGGCCCTGGCCGTTGCCCTTGGCCGGCGTCGGCGCGCTCCACTCGATGTGAAGCTGAATGTCGCCGAACGACTCCTTGGTGAAGATGCTCCCGGCCTTCTGCTCGGCCACCATGTAGCCGGCCTCAACTTTCCACTTGGGGGCGACGGTCTGCCCCTTCTCCGTGCTCTGCCAGTGCGAAGTATCCTTGCCGTCGAACAGGATGATCGCGTCGGACGGGGCCGTGCCGCCCCTGTCCTCAGTGCTGCACTCGCCCGGCGTGATTATCCGCGGATTGGGGCGGTTGGGGTCGTGAACGTGCCACTTGCCGCCCGGCTCCATCGGGGTGTCCGTGTAGCCTTCCTTCTTCGGCTTGGCGGCGTCGGCGGCGAAGACCGACAGGGCCAGCCCGGCCGACAGGATGATAGAGGCGACAATAGCAAACTTGTTCAGAACGACGCGGTTCAGCATGTTTCTGCTCCTCTTTGTCCAGTTGTTTCCCGCCGGGCGCCGGCGCGCAGATCCAGCCACTGCTTCCTTAAACTCCGCCGACGCCCGTGAGGACCGCGATCCTTGGCTGAAGAATCGGAAAAACATCCTTTGCGCAAGGGCCTGGTGCGTTATACTATCGTGGTATGAAGGTCGGCCGGCGGGCCGTATGCCCCGGCCTGGCAAACGCGAGACTGTAGACTGTGGTGCCGTAGGAGTACACGAATGGTTCGCGCCGCATTTTCAGGATGCCTGATTGCAGTCCTGGCCTCCGTGGCGGCAGCGGACAAGCTCGTTCTTACCGACGGCAGGGTTTTTGTCGGCACCGTCTCCGTCGAGGCCGACACCGTCCAGATCTCCCTTCCCTACGGCGCCCTGCGCTTCCCCAAGATCGATGTCGAGCGGATCGAGATCATGGACACGCCCGAGCAGGAGTTCCGCAAGAAACTCGCCGATACCGCCTTGAGCGACCCCAACACCCTCTACGACTTGGCCCAATGGGCCGGCAAGAAAAGCCTGACCCGCCAGGCGAACGACCTTTACGGCCTGATCCTCAAGCTCAAGGCCGACCACGCCGGAGCACATAAGGCCCTGGGTCACATACGGATAGGAAAACTCTGGCTCAGCTTTGACGCCGCCCTGGAACAGGCGCGGGGCAAGCTCGAGGCCGGCAGTTACGCCGTACTGCTCGAGGATATCCTGCCGGCACTCAAAGCGGCGGCACCCACTCGCCAGCAGGCACTGCCGGTTATGGATCTGCTTGCGGATACGCAACTCCGCAGCCGTCAGTTCAACCATGCCGAGGCCACCTTCGGCGAACTGGCCGAGGCCGCCCGAAAAGCCGAGCCGCCGGCTACGGACCTGGCCACGCGATCGGCCATTATCACCGAAATCCTTCACGCAAACCCCGACGGCATGTACGTGTTGCGGGAAGCATATCCCCCGGCCGCTCCGCTGCTTAGCTCGACAAAGGCGCATATCATGCCCGGCCCGGCCTCGCTGGCCATGCCGCTGGTGCTTGAAGCGGCACTGCGGGACGAGGCCAAGAAGGAGATCGAGGCCGGCAGGAAATTCCTCGACGAGGCACAGAAGCTCGCCTCGACCGACCCCGACTCGGCCAATCTCAAGTACGCCCTGGCAGACCAGTGCTTCCAGCGCGCCGACGCGATGATTCCCAACATTGCCCGCGCACATCGCGTGGACATCGCGCGTCGCAAGATCGCCGCCATGCGGAAAGACGCCGACGCCGGCGCAAGGGACTTCGACGAGCAGATGGCCAGGCTCGGCGTGAAGGACATGGCCCCGCAGGCATATAACACCATGCTCCAGCGGCTCATACATCACCTCGACAGCACGCGCGACGACCTCAAGCTGATCATTGAACTCGCCCAGGCATACCCAAAGGAGCTCGTGCTCGAGCTTAAATGGGCGGAACTGGACTTGACGAAGATCGAGGACATGCGGAAAATCCTCGTCACGGAACTCGATGGCAGGAAATAAATACTACATCGCGGTTTTCGCTCTGGTCGTAGGCGCGGCCTCCGTCGGCGCCGCGATCTTCGGCTCGCCTTCATTCTGCCCGACAACCGGTCAGGTCCAGCAGGCGCTCCAGAGCCTTCAGGATGGACAGTACGCACAGGCCCAGCGCGAGGCCTTGGCCGTCACCAGCAGCACCGAAGAGCCCAACCCCAGGGCGTGGGCAATAGTCGCCGCCGCCAGGCAGCGCAGCAAGGACTACACCGCCGCCGCGGCCGCGTACCGACAGTTCCTCTCCGAGGCCGACTGCCCGGATGCAAGACAGTTCGCCATCGAGCAGATCCAGGCCTGCACGACGCAGGCCCAGCCCCGGCCGGAGCCGCCAACGGCGCCCAGCAAACGCCTCAGCGCCGCCGCCCTGGGCGATCTGGCCAGGGTCAGCGACCGCACCTACGCCGAGTCCAGCGAGCACTTCGTGGTCCGCGCCAACAACCCGCAGGTAGCCAAGCTCGTCGCCGTCGAGGCCGAGGTGGCCCTCGACCGCATCTGCCGGGTAATACTCGCCGGTCAGGACTACCCCCACAGTGTCACCATAAGCGTCTGGCCGGACACGAAGACCTTCCACGCAAACGCGGCCGACGCACCCGAATGGGCCGGCGGGGGCTTCAGCTACTCATCCGCCAAGGGCCTGACAACCCGCCGGATCGACCTCACCCAACGCGACGCCAAGGGCAGGTTCGCCACCGTCATGCTCGACCGCGTCCTGCCGCACGAGATGTGCCACCTCGTGCTCAAGGAACTCTTCGGCGACACGTACTGCCCGCTGTTCCTCAACGAAGGCCTCGCCATGATGGCCGAGTCGCAGGTCGAAAACTCCCGCATCCGCCTGGCCGGGCGAACCGTCGCCGGCAACGCCCGCCGGCGCCTCGAGACAATCTGCCTCGCCCAGCAGTACAACGTCGAAGAGCCGATAGTCTTCTACGCCGAGAGCTACAGCTTCGTCGAGTTCCTCCACGGCCGGCTCAGCGGCCAGCAGTTCCGCGATGTGCTGGCCAACGTCCAGCAAGGCTGCACCGTCGCCGACGCCGTCCAGCGCAGCCTCTACATGCCCGCCGCCGACTCATTCACCGCCGACCTGGCCAACGCCTGGGAAGACCACGCCATCGCACAGGCCCAATACCTCGAAGCCCTCGCCGCAACCAAGACAGCGGCGCAGTAAGCCCCCGCCCCCTGGTCCGGCCAGCTCCCTACGCCAGATCAAGTTTCCTATCGGTCCCGGCAAGGTGAGGGAACTCCGGTCGAAATGGGATACGTGGAACGCCACGTTGGCAAGGTCGCCGTGGGGCGAGGATGAAAGCGCCAACGGCACGAAACCATACCAAAAGGGGTCCGCGCGGTTCGGCTCGACTGGCTCCATGCAGGCTCGGCCAAGCCGTCCGGAAAATCATAAATGGTTAGCGTCCCTCTTTATTCAGCGTCCCTCTTTATTCCCTCTTTATTCCTCGCCTGTTGCGCAGCCGTTACAGACGCCCCGGCCATTCGAGCGTCATAATGTCAGTGGCTCCGGTGTACGGGGCCATTCGGACGCCTTCAATTTAGGAAAGGGCTGAACATGTCTGAGCGAATGACAACCATGGCGGCAAAGGTGGCAATTGTCACGGTGGTGATGCTGGGCTGCATTTGGCCGGCGGCGGCGCAGCCGATTCGGCCGGCGGCAAAGAAGGATGACAACCCGCACCTATGGCAGCCGCGGGTGACCACCGTAACGGTCTTCAAGAACGGCCTGGGCTTCTTCGTGCGAGAGGGCAAGGTCGCCCTGCGCGACGGCTGGTGCATGGCGAGGGACATCCCTCCCGCGGCCTTCGGCACGCTGGCGATCGCGGCCGGCGACGCCAACAACATAGTGGACACGGTCGGAGCGGGGCCGGGAGAAGTTGTGGAATTTGACGGCGTGGACGCGCCGGACACCCTGGCCGAGCGGCTCAAGCGTCTTGGCGCCCTGCGCGAGCTGAAGGTTCAGTTGACCTACAAGCACGAGGGCAACGACCGCTCGTCGGCCGGGGCCGTCAAGGGCGTGAGCGACGAGTACGTCGTGCTCCAGAGCGACAACCAGACCTACGCCGTTCCGACAGGCGCCGTCACCAGGCTCCAGGTGCTGGAGCTGCCCATCCGCGTCCACGTGACGACCGAACAGAACAAGCCCCCCGCCGAGGCGCACCTTGCGATGGCGTACCTGCGCAAGGGCATCACGTGGGTTCCGGAGTACACGCTGAAGGTGCTGGACGACACCACGGCCGAGCTGGTCCTGCGAGGCACGCTGGTCAACGAGGCCGAGGACCTTGTGCACTGCGACGTCAACTTGGTGGTTGGCGTGCCTCACTTCGCCCACACCGATTTTCTGGCCCCGATCGCGGTCGGGCAGATCATGCGGACAATCGCCGCGGCCTCGCCGTCGCAGGTGCCGTCACAGGTGATGACGCAGATCGCCAATCGGTCGGCCCTGTACAGCAACGATGAGGTCCAGCGGCACCTGGCCGGGCCAGGCGTGGTGGAACGCCCTGCCGGCGACGCGGGGGGCAACCTGGAAGCGGCCCTGGGCAACCTGCCGCAACTCGGCGGCGCGGCCGCGACGGACTTCACCGTCTATGGCGTGAAGGACCTCACGCTGCGCCGGGGCGAGAAGGCCGTGGTCACGCTCTTCAGGAAGAAGATAACCTACGGGCACATCTACCGCTGGAGCATCGGCGGCGACATGGAGCATTACCTGGTCCTGCACAACAACACCCCCACCGCCTGGACTACCGGCCCATGCCTGGCGCTGAGCAACGGCAGCCCGCTCAGCGAGGACCTGCTGAAGTACAC
>CAYOBS010000155.1:0-8365 GCA_964402305.1 uncultured Planctomycetaceae bacterium
CTCCGAGAGGTGCCTCCCTCTCCACGACACAATGGTCCTGTGCGGCTCCCCTCGGGCCTTGGGCCCAGGGCGGCCCCTTTTATTATGGAGGGCTCGCCCTTTTGGTTTGCGGGGCCTGAAGTAACCGGCTGTTGTTCTTCGGCCATGTGCGAGGGGGGTTCCCCCGGAACTCGGGTGCAGACACCCGCGCGGCTGTGTAGCTCTCGAAATCATCCGGGGCGGCCGATGGTGAAAACCGGACGAATCCGCAAGGAATCCCCTTGAGGGGGTGCAGCGATTGACGGATCAGACCTTCAGGCGATGCGGGCGCCGCATCGTCCTTGAGACCATGACCCCATCCGGCCATTCGGGTCCGGCGGGCCTCCGGGTCCGCCTTTTCCCCGGCAATTTTTCCTGGTTCCAGCGCGGGCGGCCCCGCGGTATGATGTCCGCTCCCACGGACGGGGCCGGCTGCGCTTCAGGGAGGGCGACAGGAAAGGAGCAGATTGTGAGCCTTAAGTTTCCGAGAACGCGGCTGCGCAGGCTTCGCTACAACGCTGCGCTTCGCGAAATGCTCGCCGAGGTCCGGTTGAGCCGACACGAACTGATCGCCCCGCTGTTCGTCCGCGAGGGCGCCGGCGTGCGCCACGAGATACCGACCATGCCGGGGCAGTTCCAGCTCTCGGTTGACACCGCCATGGAAACCGTCCGCCGCTGGTCCTCCAAGGGCATCCCGGCTGTGCTGCTGTTCGGCATACCGGAGGCCAAGGACGCCGTCGGCTCCGAGGCGTGGAACGACCAGGCCGCCGTGCAGCGGCTCTGCCGGCAGATCAAGGCCGAGCTGCCCAAGGTGCTTGTGATAACGGATGTATGCCTGTGCGAGTACACCGAGCACGGGCACTGCGGCACGCTGACCGATGGGCAAGACGGGTGCAAGGACGTCGATAACGACCTTACGCTGGAATCGCTGGCCAAGACGGCCTTGTCGCACGCCCGAAGCGGCGCCGACATCGTCGCGCCGTCGGCGATGATGGACGGGCAGGTCGCTACGATCCGCTGTGCCCTGGACGCCGCGGGCTTTGCCAGGACGGCGATTCTGTCCTACGCGGTGAAGTTCGCGTCGAGCATGTACGGCCCGTTCCGCGACGCGGCCCAGAGCGCCCCTAAGTTCGGCGACCGCCGGACGTACCAGATGGATTACCGCAGCCCATCTCAGGCGTTTGCCGAGGCCTCGGCGGACCTCGCCGAGGGCGCGGACATGCTGATGGTAAAGCCGGCCGCGACGTACCTGGACCTCATCGCGGCGGTCAAGCGGCGTTTCGACGCCCCGCTGGCGGCTTACCATGTAAGCGGCGAGTATTCGGCGATCAAGGCCGCGGCCCGGCTGGGGTGGCTTGACGAGCGTGCGGCGGCGATCGAGATAACCTCAGCCATCCGCCGCGCGGGCGCCGACCTGGTCATAACGTACTTCGCCGAGCAGTTGGCGGACTGGTTGAGGGAATAGCCGCTTGACGCCGTGGTCGGACAAACGCTCTCAGGACGGCTGCCGCGACTGCGGGGCGTTCTTTCTCGATGTTGTGGGGCTTTTCGACCGCGACCGCGTGCAGATCCGCTGGTCCGACAGCCCCAGGCCGACGAATGAGCAGATCGAAAGCCTCATCGAGGCCGCCTGGGCCGAGCAGACCCGCCTGGCCGACGAGCAGGGCCGGAGGCTCTACAACGGCAGGCTCTGCCGCGTGATAAACTGCCAGACCCAGGGGCCCGTGCTTCAGTTGACCCTCGGCGAGGTCAGCTATAAGGAGTTTGTCGGCACGAACCTGACCAACGCCCAGCTTCGCCACGTCCACGGCCCGGATGTGCTGGCCAACCCGCTGGGCGTCTCAGCCGCGGTGGTCACGAGCGACGGTTACGTGCTTCTGGGGCGGCGCAGCAACAAGGTGTTCGCCGACCCGGGCCTGGTGCATCCCGTCGGTGGAACGGTTGACCCCCCGGCCAAGGCGGGCCTGATTCCGGACCCCTTCCAGGCCATGACAGACGAGTTGCACCAGGAACTGGCCCTGCCGGCCGAGGCCGTCAGCCGCAACGCCTGCCTTGGAGTTGTCCGCGCCAAGCGGGTAGTCCAGCCGGAGATGGTCTTCGAGGTTTGCGTGGACGGCGGCGTCGAGGCCATCCGAGCCGGGGCCGCCAATGCCCCGGACGCATTTGAGCACGACGAGTTGGTTGCGGTTCGCGACCACCCGGGCGCGGTTGTCACCTACATCGAGAAGAATTACTCCCAGCTCACGGCCGTGGCGCTGGCGACGCTGCTGCTTCACGGCCAGCGGCACTGGGGGATGGGCTGGCTGGCAACCGCGCGCGGCTATCTTCGCGACGTGATATAACTCTGAAATTGGCAAGATTGGCAAGATTGGCAAAAATTGCCCCTTGTCCGCCGGCGGCGAGTGTATATGATACATGTAGAGACGTAGAGACTTGGACTTCCATCACGCCCTCCGGGAAGTCCGCGAGCCGGCTGGGCGGCATTGGCGTAGTCAATACCTTATCAACCGGCGGCGAGTGTGGACTGTCCGGCGGGCGGCTATTCCAGGGAGGTCAGCCATGAAGCGACCGGAAGCGGCATTGTGGGCGATCGTGGGGTTTGGGTTGTTGTGGCCGGCGGCGGCCCGTGCTGATGCTCAGGAGGGCAAGCCTTCCATCTCACCTGAGCAGGTCCTCCAGAAGACCGTGGACCGCCATGCCGTGAAGACCTCGCTGGCGGTGGCGCTGGCGGACTTCGCGGTGCAGTCCGGCATCAAGGTCCAGGTGGACTGGAAGACTCTGGAGGCCGCCGGCATCCAGAGATCGGCCCCGGTGGCAGTGGACCTCGAGAAGGCCACTTGGCGGCAGGTGATGGACGTGATCCTCTCGCGGGCCGGCGTTGCCGGAGCAAGCCTGGCCTGGCGGGTCGAGGGCGACGAGGTGCTGGTCTCCACCCAGAAGCAAATCCTCGCAATGGCGGCTGAGACTTCCAAGACCGTCGCGGCGGCTAAGGAAAGCGGCAAGGCCAAGGACGATTCGAGCGGCAACATCCTGCCGGTGGTGGACTTTACCGACATGCCTCTCAAGGATGTGCTGAAGTTCTTCGAAACCGTCCTTAATGCAAACTTCCACGTGAACTGGAAGGCCCTCGAACAGGGCGGGGTGAAGGCTGACACCCCGATCACGCTGAACCTCAAGCACATCAGCATCGCGCGGGCGATGGACCTGGCGCTGGACGATATCAACGCCACGCGGGAGAAGCTCGACCGCGTCTACTGGATCCTTGACCGCGGGGTGGTGCTTATCTCGACGGGAACGGACTTCAACCGCACGATGACCACCCGCGTCATCGACGCCGGAACCAGTATGATGGTCGTGCCGGACTTCGAAGGCCCGCGGATAAGCCTCCAGACCGCATCGAAGGCCAGCCCCGGCTCCGATGGCGGCGGGCAGGGCGGCGGCATGGGCATTTTCGAGGATGCCGCCCAGAACACCCGCAACAAGCTGAACCAGTCCTACGACGAACAGAAGAAGAAACAGCAGGAAGCCGTCGTCGAGAGCATAAAGTCCACCATAGGCAAGGACATGTGGGAGCCGGATGGCAAGGGCTCGATCCACGTCGTCGGCAACAAGCTGGTAATCACCCAGTCGCTGCTGGGCTTCAAGCTGATGGAAAAAGCCCTGCGGTAGTTTGGTAGCCGGTAGCCGGTAGCCGGTAGCCGGCGCAGCCCTGCGTA
Organism: uncultured Planctomycetaceae bacterium; assembly: GCA_964402305.1. Classification (GTDB taxonomy): domain Bacteria; phylum Planctomycetota; class Phycisphaerae; order SM23-33; family SM23-33; genus JAUWQU01. The sequence continues at coordinate 3,735 of CAYOBS010000155.1, forward strand.
GCCTCGTGCGTAGCAGGGTAGCCGGCGCAGCCCTGCGTAGCCTCGTGCGTAGCAGGGTAGTCGGTAGTTCCGGCGCGCCGGGATAGCCAATAGCCGGCGCAGCCCTGCGTAGCTTCACGCGAAGCAGGGTAGCCGAGGCTGTCCGATAATTCCTTTGGCGCCACAGACTCCACCCTCCCGGCGACCATCCCCGCGATAGCTCGAAGCGGCGATTGCGTGAATTGCCGGTCTGTGGTCTGATGGCGCTGCCCCGCCCGCTTCTGGGCGAGCGGGCATACCGAGGGACCGCACCGCAATGCGTGACGCGCTGCTATCGGCCGAGGACAACCGCGCGATGTTCGACCGCATCGCGCGGCGTTACGACCTGATGAACACGATCCTTTCGCTCGGCCAGCACGCCCACTGGCGCCGCCGGGCCGTGCGAAAGATGAAACCGCGAGCAGGCGGACGATACCTCGACGTCGGCTGCGGGACCGCCGACGTGGCCATCGAGATACTCCGCCAATGCCCCGACTGTCAGGTCGTCGGCATAGACCCGGCCGAGGGAATGCTGGACATCGGCCGGCGAAAACTCGCCGCCGCGCGCCTGGCCGGCCGGGCCTGCCTGCAGACCGGCGACGCGGTCAGGCTGCCGCTGGAGAGCGACACTTTCGACGCCGCCATCGCGGCGTTCTGCCTGCGGAACGTTACGGACCGCGCAGCGGCGCTGGCGGAAATGGGCCGGGTGGTCCGCCCAGGCGGGCTGGTGGTGATCCTCGAACTGACCAGGCCCCGCAAGCGCCTGCTGAGGCTGGGCCACCGGATATACACGCGGGCCTTCGCGCCGCTGCTGGGCGCGATCATCGCACGCGACCGCGGCGCCTACAGGTATCTCGTGGACTCCGTGATGGACTTCCCTGCCCCTCAGGCCGTGCTGGAAATGATGACTCCCGCCAACCTGGCCAACCCCGGCGAAACACCCATGACAGGCGGGGCCGTGACAGTCTTCATCGCCGAGGCGAAGTGATTGCGGATTTCGGAATGCGGATTGAGGATTGGGGAGGCAGTGCCCTGATCGACGCCGTTGACGCACAGGTTCCGCCGCTGTTTGCTTTTCCCGGATTCCCGGCCTGCCTGCCGACTGGCAGGTTCCGTCTTTGCTTTTCCGGGTTCCGCCGTTTGCTTTTCCCGGCTACTGGCTACCGGCTACCGCCGCTTACCCCCGGCTCAGCGGGCACGATCCGCTGGCACAGGATCCCGCGTTAGCGCAGCCGACAGGCGCCTCTCTTGCCGAGCTCACCTGGGCGGCGAAGGTCGAGAAGGCCTTGTCGGTCTTGCCCGATTGGCACTTCTCACACCTGTGCGAGCCCTTTGCTCCGGCCTTTTCCAGGAAACTCGTCACGTGCCCGCATTGGCGGCACTTATATTCGAATATCGGCATTCGTACACTCCTCGTCATTGACGAAGCTTTTTGTCATAACAATCCTAACAACTCCCCCGCCGGCTGCGAAGGCGCTTTTTCCCGCACCGCGCCACCACGAACGCTTGTGTGTAAATGGACTGGAACCGCGCGGCCTACATGGGGTATCCTCTGGCCGATGCCCAGGCACGACGCGGGCGGCGCCTGGGCGATACGCCGCTGAGAGCCGACTGGCCGGAGCTGGACTGAGCATGTTGCGACTGGTTCTATGCGACTGGAACGGAACGTTGCTCCGGGAAATGCTCGAGGAGACGTTCTTCCTGGGCATCTGCCGGCGAGCTGTTCTGCGCGCGATCAGGCACGGGCAGGCCGGCAAGCTCGTTCGCATCGCGGTCGCCGGGCTGCGCGGGTTCCGGGAGTACCGCGCCGCCCTCCGCCGGCCCGAGCGCGTGCCGCACCACATCACCCGCATCGTTGAAATGCTCGACCCGCTCGTGTTCCGCGGCCTGTCGCGCGAGGAACTGGACGACTACACCCGCTTCTACGCCCGCCGGGCCCAGCCGATGCTCGACCCGCGCCTGCTGGCGCCGCTGGAACTCGCCCGCGAGCGATTCGGCCTGCCGGTCGGCGTGATCTCCTCGGGCTGCCGATCCGGGATCGAGGCGACGATGTCGATGGCAAACTACCCCGTCGACTTCATCTGCGCCAACGACTTCTGGTGGGACGGCGACCGCACGGCCGGCTTCCGCTTCACGCTGACCGACAACAAGCTCCAACTGCTTGACATGGTCCTGGCCGAGCACGGCGTGCAAGCCGCCGACGCGATGTACATAGGCGACGGCCCGCTGGACGCCGAATGCTTCGGGCGGGTCGGCTGGCCGGTGGTCAGCTTCTTCGCCTCGCACCGCCACCGCGCCCGCTTCGCCCGCGAGTACCGCGCCTTCGCCCCGCCCAACCAGGCCGCGTTCCAACAACACCTCTTCGCCGCCTGCCAGGAAGGGAAGGAATAACCGCGGAGGCGCAGAGACGTGGAGAATAAAAGAAAGCGAAGAAGAAACAGAGGTCTACCGCGGAGCGGCGGAGGCACAGAGAAGTAAGAGAAACAGAAGAAGAAACATCAGAGGGGGATTATTGGATTAGAAGATTACATGGATTAAGAAGAAACTTGTCGGACTTGCGCTGTTTCACGAGGCCCGAATGGGCCGATCCCGGCGCGCCGGGATAGCCGGGGGTGAGCGTACTAGCGAACCCCCGGAACCGATCCCCAAAAATACCAGAGCCCCGAAGGGGCGATAGCAAACCAGGCATGGCCTGCCTTCATGGATTCGCTGTCGCCCCTTCGGGGCTCATTTTTCTATTGGCATAGTCTCCGGGGGTTCCCTGGCGGTCACCCCCGGCTATCCCGGCGCGCCGGGATCGGCCCATTCGGGCCTCATGAAAAAGCACGATTCTCTTCTTCTCTCTGCGACTCTGCGCCTTGTGGTCAAGCATCCCCGCCGGCCATCAGGGCAACTGTTGCTCGAGCAATTCGGCCGCGTATTCGGCGCGGGCGTGAGCGTCGACGGCCCGGCCATGCTGTTGGCACCATTGAAGGAGCTGCTCGACGTCGATTGGCACCTTCACGTATCGCTTGCCACCAAGCGGGGGGGCCGAGAGCTTGCGAACCGCCACTGTCATCCACTCCTCGTAGCTCTCCCAGATCCTCTTCACATCCGGGGCGATCTCCTCCAGCCGCTGCCACTGATGGGCTTCGTACCATCCCACGGGGATAAGAACCTCTTCCTCATTGTCCGCGCTCATGGCAATCTCCTATGCAGGCCGCAAGTTCATGCGAGCACCATCTCGCCTTTTTCGTCATCTATATGAGCCTCTGCGCCTCTCTGTGGTCAATGCTTCTTTTCCGCGCAGATCAGCCTGCCATGCGTGCGAAGCAGCATGCGTTTGCCGGCGAAGACGGGCGTGGCGAAGGAGGGTCCGCCAAGGTTGGTCTTGCCGAGGAGCTGGAACTTCTCGGCCGCGGCGTAGCAGAACATCGTGCCCTCCCGGCTGACGACGTAAATCCGCCCGGCGGCGCAGATGGGCGAGCCGTAGAACTTGCCGGGCAGCTTGTCCTGCCAGACAAGCTCTCCCGTGGCGATGCGATAACACGCTATGCCGCCGGCGTCATGCACGGCGAACAGCAGCCCGCCGACGGCGACGCTCGTCGGCACGTACGGCGCGTCGCGCTCGACCTTCCATGCCGTTTCGGGATTTTCGCCCGACGAGGCGGGCGGGCGGATGGCTATGAGAACTTTGCCCCGCGAGCCGGTGCCGCTGCTGCTTACGACCAGGCCGCCTGCCTGGACCGGCGAGCAAACGACCCGCTCGGGATTGGCTTGGGCGGCTTTCCATAGCTGCTTGCCGGCCTTGAGGTCGTAGGCGGCAAGCCCCGCGGCGGTGGACGACAACACCAGTTGGGGCGCCGCCCCGCCGCCCGGCCGGTATATCAGCGGCGTGCCGTACGCCGTGCTGCCGGAGGGACGATCCACCCGCCACTTGACCTGCCCGCTGGCGGCGTCGATTGCAAACACTGCCGATGGACCCATGTTATCGTTGGCAACATACACCGTGCCCTCGTGGATTATCGGCGTAACGCTCGGACCGTGCTCGGTCGCATGCCCGCCGAGATCGCGCTGCCAGAGCTCCTTGCCCGAGTGGTCCAGCGCGACAACCAACACGGCCTTGGGCGATGCCCAGCAGACGACCACGCCAGCGGCGTCCACGGCCGGGGTGGACGCGGCCAGACTATTGTCCTTGTTGTGCGCGACCACGCCGAAGCGATAGTCCTTCTGCCAGAGAACCTTCCCGTCATCAACCGCGACGCACACAACGCGGCGCAGGCCGGTCTTTTCGTCGCAGGTCAGCAGGAACGCTCGGCCGCCCCACACCGCCGGGCAGCCGTAACCGGCGCCGCCGATCTCCACGTTCCAGCGGAAGTCCTTTTGGGCAAACTCAGCCGGCAGGTCGGCGGGGGAAATGTCCGCCAGCCCGGCATTGAAGGCGCCGCGGAACTGCGGCCAGTTCGCATCCGCCGGTCCGGCGGCCACCGCGGGCAGGGCTATGGCAGCAAGGACACACGCGGCCACGGTCACAACCGCCAGTGACGGGACGGGAAGACGGAAACAGTTCATCGGGCTGCTCCTGACGGGCCTCAATCTCAGTGCCGCACTCAAGCCGCCACATAGTCTAACAC
>CAYOBS010000156.1:0-8341 GCA_964402305.1 uncultured Planctomycetaceae bacterium
CGTAGCCATAGCGACATCGCTGATGCGAGCACCGATGAAGATCAGGCAGATGCACGCAATCGTCAGGCAGGTTCCGCGGCGGCGCGAGCGATTCATGCAGAAGTCTCCATGTCGATGTTTCATCTATGACTTCCCGCTGACGATCACCGTCAGCGCTCAGGCTGATTCTACCGCGCGCCAGGCCGGCGACAAAGCGGTTCTCGCTCAGGCGGTTCTCACTCAAGTGGCGAGGACAGGCTACTTGCTCCCTCGAATCGCCTTGGCGGCGATGTCGGTGCGGTAGTAGCAGTCGCGCCACTTGATCTTACCCGCGGCTTGGTAGGCGAGTTTCCGGGCCTCGGCGGTGGTATCGCCCAGGGCGGTCACGCCGAGCACCCGCCCGCCCCAGTTCACCAGTTTGCCTTCCTTCATTGCCGTGCCGGCATGAAAGACTTTCACGCCGGGGACCAACTCGGCCTCGGCTATGCCGGTGATCTCGAAGCCCTTGGCATAGTCGCCCGGATAGCCCCCGCTGCTCATCACCACGCAGACGCTGTGGCGCCGGTCCCACTCTAGAGTGACCTCGTCGAGGCGATGCTCGGCCGTGGCGACCATTGCTTCGACGAGGTCGCTTTTGAGGCGCATCATCAGCGGCTGGCACTCGGGGTCGCCGAAGCGGCAGTTGAACTCGATGACCTTCGGCCCGCCCGGGGTGAACATCAGTCCGGCGTAGAGGATGCCCTCGTATCGGCCGAAGTCGCGGCGCATGGCGTCGATGATGGGCACGAGGACCTCGCGCTCGATGCGGGACATCATTTCGTCGTCGATAATCGGCACGGGGCTGTAGGCGCCCATGCCGCCGGTGTTCGGGCCGGTGTCGCCGTCGCCGATGGGCTTGTGGTCCTGAAGCGGCTCGGTGGTGTAGATGTTCTTGCCGTCGCAGAACGCCAGCACGGTCGCCTCCTGGCCGATGAGCATTTCCTCGATAACCACGACGGACCCGGCGTCGCCGAAGATGCGGTCGCGCATCATCGCTTCCAGCGGCTTGACGGCCTGGTAAGGCTCCGGGCAGACGACGACGCCCTTGCCCTTGGCCAGGCCGGACGCCTTGACGGCCACGCCGTGTTCCCGGCTCAGGACGTACGCCTTAGCGGACTCCAGGTCGGTAAATACGCGGGCCTCGGCGGTGGGCACGGCCGCGGCGCGCATGAGGCTCTTGGCGTATGCCTTGTCGGCCTCGATGCGGGCTCCTTCGGCGCCGGGCCCAAAGCAGAGGATGCCCGCCTTGCGGACCGAGTCGCCCAGGCCGTTGGCCAGCGGGTCTTCCGGGCCGATCACGACCAGGCCGACGCCGTTTTGCCTGGCGAAGGCGACGACGGCGTCGTTGTCCATGATGTCGATGTCGACACATTCGGCGCACTCGGCGATGCCGGGGTTGCCGGGTGCAGCCCACATCCGCTGGCAGAGCTTCGACCGGGCCATCTTCCACGCCAGAGCGTGCTCGCGCCCGCCGCCGCCGATCAACAGGATGTTCATGCCGGAGTTCCTTGCTCAATGCCGAAGGCCAAGGCTGAAGGCCAATGTTCAATGCTTTACGCTTGGAGGGAGTTTACCGGAAGGCCGCGCGCGATGCCAGCGCTGGCAATTGCGTAGCGTGGATGAGGCGAAGCCCTTGGAGTGTCCCGGCGCGCCGGGACCGCTTTTGCTTGCCAAGCAACTGGATCTTCAATCCCAGGTGGACTTAGCCTTGCTCATATATGCCGAGGTATTCGCGTCCCGCATTGGCGGGCACGTGGCCCACGAGCCAAAGCGGCGTGGGCGCCCTGCTTCGCTAACGCTGCGCAGGGCTTGACGCCGCACTCCAAGGGCTGTCGCGTCTTTCAGACCTGCTTTGGGTTTTCGAAGTCTCGCAACCAGTGGGTGAACCCTGCCGCCGGTTCCCGTGTTCCATGTTCCGGGTTCCGTGTTCCCGGTTCCGCTGTTTCTTTCCCAGGTTCCTTGTTCCAGGTTCCAGGTTCCGCCGTTTTTCTTTTCCCATCTGCCGGCTACCGCCGCGGCGACCAGGGGCCTTTCTCATCGAGGGTCTTCTGCTGGGCGATCAACAGGCCGTCGAGCCGGCGGCACAGTGCGGCGTCGGTGTCGGCGCAGGTGCGCTTGTCGATTGCCAGGGCGACCAGCAGTTTCACCAGGCAGTCGAAGTCGCCTTCGTCGATGAACTCGGCCGCGATTCGGCCGCGCGGGTGCTGGTTGTGATAATTGCCCAGAGGAACCGCCAGTGCCGCGGCCATGTGGCCAAGGGCGCAGTAGACCGTCGATTCGCACGTGCCGCCGGGCATGAGATGGCGTACGAACCGGAAGCTCTTGTCCGTCCTGGCAAGCTCGCCCGCCACCGCGGAGATGTGGGCGGTCAGGGATTCGTCGAAGGTCCGCGTCTTATCGCCGACGCGGATGACCACGCCGTCGCCGTGCCCCGCGGCCGGCTGGGCCTTGGACGTCTCGATGCCGACGACCATCGCCCCGGCGGGTATCGTGCCAAGCCGGCACGCGGCCAGGGCGCCGACGAAGCCGACCTCCTCCGCCCGGGTCAGCAGGCCCATCACCTTTGCGTCCGCGCCGCTGGAGATGATCTGCTCCATGGCCGCGAGGACCGCGGCACAGCCGCCCAGGTCGTCGCATGCGCAGGCGGCGATTCGCCCGTTTCGGCTGCGGAATACCGGCACATCCCACATGCCGATGCTGCCTGGCGGCACGTCGGCGGGCTCGGCGCCGACAAGCTCAAGTCGGCATTCCAGCGCGCCATGGCCCTTGGACTTGCGGACCGACGAGACGGTCGCGACAAGCTCGCGGTCGCCGGTGAGCAGCCTGACGCGGCTGCCCGGAAAGTACTCTTTGGCAACCCCGCCGCGGAACTGCGCCAGCACGCTTCGGCCACGGCGACCGGTAACGACGAAGCCGGGGTGGTCCATGTGGGCCGTGAAAACCCACGTCGGCTTCTTGGCCAGGCGGGCGCCGGACTTGCCACGGTCGCCAGGCCCGCGGCGATGGACGGAGCCGTTGGCCCTTAGCAGCACGTTGCCGGCGGCGTCCTGGGCGAAGGCAACGTCGTGCCGCGCCGCCCAGCCGCGGACGTATTCGATGACGGCCCGCTCGCAGAACGGGCTTGTCGGGCAGGAGAGAACATCCTGCAAAAGCCGCCGTCGGCTGGTATTCATGTGACGAACCTTTCTGGTAGTCTGGCTTGGGTAAAGGCCACGACGGATGGACGCTTCCTTGCTGAATGAATCCGAAGTCCAACACGAGAACCACGAAATCGGAAACAGCCGGCAAATTCAAATCATCAGGCAATAAGTGCCACACCCCCGCCATTACAGCCCGCCCGTGGCGCCCCCGGACGAGATTCTGGCCAGCTCGCGGAGGCGGTTCATCTGCCGGCCGAGGTCTTCGGCGGCACGGCTATCGGGAAAACGCTCGATGATATCGCGCGCGCACTCGACAGCCTCGGCGTAACAGCGTCGTTCGAGGAGTTCGCGGATGTGGTCCCGCAGTTCGCGGACCTCCTCGATCCGGGCGTTGTCTTCCATGGTGGCCAGCATTGCGCCGACCGTGTCAGCGCCGGCGCCGGAGGGGAACGCCTGGACATACTTGCGGGCGGCGTCAAGTGCCTGGCGCCACTGCCGGGCCTCGGCCAGGCGGACCACCTCGTTGTACATGCGGTCGTGGCGCTCGTTGTGGAACATTCGCCCCTCTCGGCGGACGCGCTTCAGCAGGTCGGTCACGGCCGGGTCGTTCGGGTATCGCAGGTCGAGGTCCCGTGCCTCGGCCTCGGCCTGATCGAAGGCTCCGACGGCCATCATGTCGCCCACGCACCGGGTGACGGCGCCGATTTGCTCTCCGCGTGCGGCCTGGCGGGCTTCGTCGAGCCGCTTTTGCAGCGGCTGGACGTGCTCGTCGCCGGGCACTTTCTCGGCGAGCGTCTCCACGAGCCGGCCGGCTCGGGCGAAGTCGGCGGCGTCGATGGCGGCCTGGGCCTCCTCGATGAGCTTTCGGCGGAGCTGGTCCTGGCGGAGCCGGGCCTTGGCACGGCGCTGCTCATCGCTCATGAGGATGTTCTCGTTGAGCTCCCTGAGTTGGGCGAGGATATCGCCGAGGAGCTGGCGGTCGCCGCGCGGGGGCGGCTCATCCGCCGATGGACCGTCGAGGTCGCCGGTGAGTTCAAGGACCCCGGCCTCGGCGGGCGGCCCCGGCCGGGGCTCGTCCTCGACCTCTCGATGAAGGACGGGCGCACGGGAGCGGGCCTGAAGGGTTCTTTCGGCGCTGGCCTTGAGCAGGAGGGCGCGACTCTGGCGGCGGACCAGCGTGCTGATGAGCCAGAGGGCCCCGCCGGCCAGGATGAAGACCAATACAATCCCCAGCACCACCACGCCGGCTGAGGCGGCGACCTGGCCCAGGGGCATGGCTTTTCCCGTCTGGCGGCCCGCGAATATGACAAGAAAGGCCGCGAAAAGCCCGCCGAACAAGACGGCGACAACGGCGCCCATCACCATCGTGAGCACCGCGGAGCGCCTCTTGGGGCGCCGGCTGGGATGCGGCGTGGCGGATTGGTCCATGGACTCTCCTGGGGGCGTAAATGCTGCCGCCGAAAATTATCCCGCCCTGCGCCCGCCAACGCAAGGCCGGATAAACCGGACAAACCCCGCGTGAGCGACCTGATTTTCTGGCAGAGGCGACACGTTGTCTTGATATCGATGTCGTGGTGTGAGATCGCGGTCGCCATTGCGGATTGCGGATTCCTTTCCCGAAAGATATTCGCCCAGACAATCCGCAATCCGCAATAAAGCCCTGCAAATTGGCGTGATTGAGGCCAAAGCAAGTGCCGACAGAAAGAAAGGTCGCTCACAGCCCCGTAAGGGCCTTGTTGAATCTTCAGAAAGCTCGGATAATGTTTTTCACGCCTCGGGATGTGCCTGGGCGGGTTGCAGCATACAGGGAGCCGGTCAGAGACGTTGACGTAGCTGTCGCGCGGCAACGGGACGATGATTGTCTGCTGGAGATGCCCGGCCCATGAGCAACTTATACCTGGCGTGTTCAATGGCCCTGCTGTCCGTTCTGTGCGGTCTTGCGGATTGCCGCGCGGCAAACCCGAAGGCCAAAGCCGACAACACCGCAAAGGCGGACGGCGGCGCGAAGAAAACCAAGCCCAAGCTCACCAATGAGCAGAAGCGGGATGTCCTGCTGGCGACTGCGGAGTTGCGCAAGGCCGACAGCAAGGAAAAGCGTCAGGAGTTGTGCAGGAAGATCATCGACATCGGCCCGGGGGCGCCCGGGATGTTCAGCCCGGCCGTCGATGAAATTCTCGCGGGCCACTTCAAACATTACGCCCAACTGCTGGACCGGACGATCCGCGAGGCCTACATCAAGCGGCTGATCTCGCTGACTGACGAGCAGGCCCTCCAGGTCCAGAAGATGCGCCGGCTGTGGAAGGACTACGTCCTGAACGGCGGGTTGCGCCACGATTTCCAGAAGCAGTTCCTCAAGCCTTGCTGGGACGTGGCGGAGTTTCTGCTGATCAGGCCGGAGGAGGTGAAAGATACTGACCTGGCCGCTCAGAGATCGCTGGTGGTGGAGTTCATCGACTACCAGAGCCAATGCCGCACCGCCCTTGGCATCGAGCCGGACCCCGACCCGACAGCGGGCAAACTCTCGCCGACGGGCATCGCCTACCCCAATCTGGACGAGCCGCCGACGCGGATGTTCTACCTCAGCTTCCTGGAAAGGATTGTGGCCCTGGGCGCCACCGCGCCCGATGGCGCCTGGAAGGTCCTGTTGATGAACCTCGATTCGGCCAGGGAGATCGACGTGCAGGAATCCGAGTTCACGATGTACGGCAACACGGTCCGCATCCTGGTGGGGACTGTCTCGTGGTATGCCGACCCGCTGGTCTGCGCGGTCACCCGGGACCACTCCGCCGACCGCAAGGCGGGCCTGGCCAGCGGCCACATGTCCACCATACCCGGCAAGGAAGGCTTCACGGACCGCCTGAAGCGAATGGGTGCCCGCTGGTGCGGCAGCGAGGGCGCCGGCGGGGGCGGCAGCGGGCGCGACTACATCCAAGGCCTGAGCTACGGCGGCGGGCACACCGGGCCGCTTTATACCCTGAAGGAAAACGTCGTCGGCGTCGGACGGCGGGACGGCGTGTATACGAGCGACTACGGTATGGACAACTCGCTGCTTCATCCCTGCGCCGCCACGCAGGGCGAACTGTTCATGCCGCCCGGCATCAGCCGGGCCGACGTCAAATCACCTGTCCTCCAGCCGATCTACAACTGCCTGTACACCGGCGACTTCGCCAGGGCATACACCCTTGCCGCCAAAGCCAAGGTCAAGGACGACTTCGACAAGATGCTGCTTCGGTTCTTCTTAGCCGACGTGACGGCCGAGATGGACTGGTTCTTCCAGGGCACAGCCGCCATCGAGGCAACCGGCGACGTCTACGAGTTGAAGCGGCGCCTGGACTGGGCGAAGAAGGCCTTCGGCGGCATTGCGGCCTTCGAGGAAAAGGCCGAGCCGATATTCCAGCGGGTCGGCGGCAAGAAAGTGCCCAAGGAACTGGCCAAGGAGTTCGAAGCCGGCCGGATATACCAGACCATAGCCCGGAAAATCCTGGACAACACGTTCGACACGTCCGCCGGGCAAAAGCTGCTGGAGCAGTTCATCCAGAAGTACCCCGCAAGCCTCTACGCCGAAGCGGCCAAGGCCTGCCTGGAGAAAAAGGCCCAGGACAAGGAGAACAAGGAAGGTCTGGACCCGACGACATACTTCCGCGCCAAGGGCAATGGCGACGAGCTCGACAAGCACTCGTACTACAAGGACTGATACAGGCTTCAGGCTTCAGGCTTCAGGCTACAGGCCTCAGGCTTCAGGCTTCAGGCTTCAGGAATCAGGCTTCAGGCTTCAGGCTTCAGGCTTCAGGAATCCCGAGGATTCGCCGCGACCTCGATGTCGCGACTCATCCGTCGGGCTTTCAGAGCCTGTGCGTTACTTGCTCCTGGTTCCCGGTTCCGCTTCTTCTCCAGGCTACCGGCTACTGACCACCGGCTACACCTTCGGCCTGCTTGCCGAAGACGGCGATGCCGAGCTTGTCGGCCAGGGCGAGGGTGTCCGGCTTGTCGACGATGACGGTCTTGCCGGCCTCGACGACCAGGCAGCTACATCGCGCATCGCGGAGGTTGCGGATGGTGGATGGGCCGACGGTCGGCACGTCGAACCGCATGTCCTGGGCGGGCCGGGCGACCTTGATGAGCGTCCAGTCCCCGGTGGGACAAAGCTCTCCGGCCCGGCGGATCATGGCGTCTGTCCCTTCGACGGCCTCGACGGCGATGATGTCCCGCTCCTTGACCGCTATGGATTGGCCGATGTCGAGAGCCGCGCTGGCGCGGGCGATGCGCCAGCCGAACTCGATGTCTTCCTCGCAGGATCGCGGCACGGGAGTGCCGGTCATCAGGCCTTCGTCGGCCAGGTGTTGTGGGCAGTATTTTACGGATGACACGAGTTCGATGCCCTCTTTCCTGAGTTCGTCGGCGACGGCCAGGAGAACGGCGTTGTCGCGTTTGTCTTTTCGGACCCGCACGTACCACAGCCAGGCGGTGCGGATATCGGGAATATACCGCAGAAGGCGGAATGGCGAGTAGATTTCGCCCTTTTTCACCCCGCCGATCATGACGGCCTCGACCGCGCCGGCCCTTGCCAGCGCCGCCAGCCAGCTTCCGATCCGCGTGATGCCGACCCAGCGGAACTCATCGGCCAGGCCGCACAGCCGAGGGGAAGCCGCGCCCCTCAGGCCGAGAATGACGACCCTCAGACCGGCGGCCCTCATGCCCTGGGCGACCAGGAACGGCCCCCGGCCGTGACCCGCGATCAGTCCGACCGTCTGTCTGGTGGAGGAATAAGAAAGGGAGTAGTAGTTAGTAGATAGGGAGTAGGAAGAGGAGCCGGGCGGCGACATCGGAGACTCGGCCGCCATTTTGCTTTCTGAACTCCCTGGTTCTTCTTTATGTGCTGCCAAGATTCTTATCTCGCGTATTCAAGGCCGTGGAGGCTTCAGGTCATTGATCTTCAGCCCCGTGAACGGGGCTTTGATCCCTCAGGGAGTATAGACCAGGCCTTTAGGCCTGGGGGTGAGGCAATATCATCTCTTTTTCTTAGCGTGCTTCAGCACGCTTACCTCTTCTTAAGTGCCTTTAGGCTAAAGCCCGGATCAAGCGCGCTAAAGCGTGCTGAATACTAATAGTGCTCCTGTCCACCCAGGCCTAAAAGGCCTGGTCTAAACCCCGCTGCGCGGGGCAAAGCCCCGTAAACGGGGCTA
>CAYOBS010000157.1:0-8286 GCA_964402305.1 uncultured Planctomycetaceae bacterium
CGCAATCCGCAATCCGCAATTGGGTTGCGGGCGAAGCCCGCGCCAGGCCCTCTGCGTGAGATATCCTTCTGCTTCTGCTTTTATTTCCTACTCCGGCAGGGGCTTGTCCTTTGTTTCCGGGGCCCACAGCAGGGCGACCAGGCCTATGACGAAGACTATGGCCACGGAGAATGCGGCGTAGCGGAAGCCGCTGTCCACTCCGCCAATGGAGCTGAGGAACTTCATGTCCTTGCCGCTATACCACCCAGCCAGCGTCCCCAGGCTCAGCGGGGCCAGTGCGCCGAGGTATCTGGCGGTGTTGTAGCAGAAGCCCACACCGGAAGCCCGCAGTCGCGTGGGGAACAGTTCCGGGAAGTAGATGCTGTATCCGCCGAAGATCGTCAGCGTGCCCAACCCAAGTATCGGCGCCATCCACCAGATCTGCTCCGGCGTCTTCATGAAGCCGAACACGCCCAGCACGGCAAAGATGGCAAAAATGAACATGAACGCGAACGCCGGCCGGCGTCCGACCTTGGTCATCAGGGCCGCGAACAGGTATGTTCCCACCGCGGCGGCGCCGTTGAAGAGCACCATGGCCATGCTGACGTAGTAGTCCTGGTTGGACCGCTGCTCCGCCGTGCCGCCCTTGACCACCTCGCGGACCAGCTCGGGCAGCCAGAACCCGATGCTCCACAGGCCGATGATCCCCGCCAGGCCGATGATGATGCCCACGATGACGTTCTTGCGCCAGCGCGGGTCGCCAAAGAGCTCCTTCATGGAACCCATGCCCTTGCCCTTGTGCTTTGCCTGGCCGCTCTTCTCGGCTTCCTTGGCCTTGACCCAGCTTTCCGGCTCCTTGATCTTCCGCATCACCAGCAGCGCCAGGATCGCGGGTATTATGCCCACCATGAACAGCACCCGCCAGCCGTCAAAGCCGAGCATCGGGATGCTGGGCTTCAGGAAGTTGCTGAGCAAGGCTGCCGTCATGTTCCCGAATGCCGCCAGCGCCTGAAGCGCACCCAGGGCGAACGTCCTGGACCGGGCGGGCAAGACTTCCGCCACGAACGACACCGCCGCCCCGAACGTCCCGCCGACGCCCAGGCCCGTCAGGAAACGATAGATGGTAAAGTCGATCCACGAGGTCGAAAACGAGGACAAGCCGGTGAAAATGGAGTAGAACATGACCGCCAGGACCATGGTCTTGGCCCGGCCCCACTTATCGCCCAGAATGCCGAAAAAAATCCCGCCCGTCGCCCAGCCGAACATCATGATCATCGTCACGACGCCGCCGTAAACCTTGGGGACGTCCTTGACGGCGACGTTCAACAGCGACGCCAGCGCCGGACCGCGGCAGAGAACGAATATCTGCTGGTCGAACGTGTCGAAGAGCCACGCCATCCAGCACACGATCAGGACGAACCAGTGGTATCCCGTCAGCCCGCGATACCAGGCCAGGCCCTTGTCCGGATCCAGAGTCGCGGCGGGGGTTTCTTTCAAGTTCATGTCGGGCTCCTTTTCAGAATGTCTTTACCGCCACTTCCGCTCCGGCCCGCTCGGCCGAGACGTAGGCGCTGTAGATCGTCGAGATCGCGTTGGCCGCCAGCCGGCTGTCGCTCTCGACCGGCTCGCCATACGCGGCGGATCGGTAAAACGCCTCGATCTCCTGCGGGTATCCCGTGAACCAGTCCTCATCCGGCGAGGGGTTCGACCAGCCCTGCTTCGTGCCGATCTTCTCCACCACGTAGATGTCCTTGAAGTTCGCCTCAAGGGCGTTGTACGTCTGCATGGCCGTGCTGGGGTTGATGTTGCAGATCGACCGGTGATTGTTCGCCGCAACCTCGATCCAGTTATGCACGCCGCCCAGAACCACGTCCGAGGCGAATATGTCCGCCACCGTGCCGTCCGTGAACACCACGTGCATCAGCGACACGTCGTCGATGTCGTGGTAGTCGCAGCGGATGTGCCCCTCGTCGCGGAAAGCCGGCAGGCGGGTTATCGCGTGTGTCCGGGCGGATACCGAGGCCGGGACAATCGGCTTGCCGTCCCGCGCCCTGCCCTCGACGGCCTTGAGGTACAGCGCGGCCGAGAGGGGGTGGCACCCCTTGCCGATCATCGTCCCGCCGCCGGAGAACTTCCAATAAGCGTAGGTCTTGGCGTGCGAGCCGCTGTGTGCCTCCTCGCCGTGGATGAACAGCACCTGCGCGCCGGTCTTCTCGATGATCTCCCGCTCCTTCTGGACGGCGGGGGCGTAGACCCAGTTCTCGGCGTAGAGGATGCGGCCCTTGGAGGCCTTCTCGGCTTTGAGCATCCGCCCGATGCTGCCAAGGGCGTGTTTGAGGGCCTGCTTCTTGGGGAAGGTCTCGCCGTTGAAGCCCTCCGTGCCGTCGCCGAAATAGCCCGTCAGCGGCTTTTCCACGATGGCGAACTTGTCGCGTTTCAGCGCCGCGACGGTGACTTCCTCGTGCGACGACGCCGTCGTGCAGCAGTGGACCACGTCCACCTCGTCCAGCATGGCGTCGAGGCTCTTGAAGAGCTTTATGCCCCGCTTGGCGGCGTACTGCTCGGCGCCTTGAAGCGCGTGGACGCCGACGATCTCCACGTTCGTGCCGTAGACCTTGCGGACGGCCTCGTAATGAAACGACGCCGAAAAACCCGCACCGACAATGCCGCAACGAACTGTCTTTTTCATAATTTTCTTCCTCTGCGTGCTCTGCGTGCTCTGCGTTGAAATTCTTCTTCTCTTTTTCTCATCTTCTCTTCTTTTCTTCAGTATCGCCCGTACCGCTGGATCGCCGCCATCAGCAGCCGCATGCCGGTCAGGCGAGAGCCGTTATTTATGGAACCCGCCGTAGCGAAGCACAGGCCGCGGCTCTCGCGCGCCTGGTCGAAGTCGCGCAGAAACTCGGCCACCATGTTCGCCTCCTCGTTGCGGCTGAAGGTGAACGGCGCGAGCTGACCGTCGATTACCGCGCGGCCCAGGTGCCTGCGAATCTCCGCCACTGTCAGCGTCGGCCCGAAGTTCGTGCCCGTCAGGTCCGCCCGTGCCAACAACGGCAGCAAATGCCCCATGGCCGAGTCCGAATGCTGATACCGGCCGTCGGTCGGGTTCGGGCAGTAGCGCTCGAACATGCCCTGCAAGACCGGCAGGCCGAAAAGCTCGTACATCTCGCGGTTGAACAGGCAGCAGTTGTCGTCGAAGAAGCTGAAACCGCGCGGGGCTGACTGCGGCGTGTAGCCCGCCTCCTCATCCTGCACGCGGGCGATTGCCAGCATCACGCGGAGGATGGTCCGGCTGAACCGCTCGGCCAGGTCCGGCTCATCCATGCACAGGAAGATCATGTTCTCCGCGCCGTAGATGCTGCACGCGAATGTGCAGGGCCCGCGCTGGTGGCGGTACAGCGGGGGCTTTGCGCCCAGTGCCCGCAGGCGGGCCTTCTCCGGCTCCCAGTTTTCCGGCAGGATGAGCGAGCGGATGTCCCGCTCGTCCACGCGGTCCAGCAGCGCCCGAAGCTCATCGGGCGTGTTGGCGGCCTGCTTGAGCCACCACGACCCCGCCTTGCCGCCTTCCCAGACGTTCTTGCCCTCGAAGACGTCGTGCAGGCCCTTGACCGCGGGCCAGCGGAGATTTGCATCCGGCTTGGTCTGGCTCAGCAGGCGCCGGCCTACGACCTTCTCGGAAATGTCGTTGTAGCGGATGTTCAGCCCGACGGCCCAGTCGGGGTCGTTTTCGTAGCGCTGCCAGTCCTGCTCGACGCCAAGCTCGTCGAACGCGCACTCCCAGTTGCAGATGGCGCCCAGCGGCGGCTGCGGGATTTCCAGGCCGAACGGGTCGGCCTTGGCGGCCTCCTGGTCGGCCCAGAAACGCTCGACGTCCACCGGCGCCAGCCCGCCTGCCGCCCGCGTCTCAGCCAGCAGACTGTCGACCTTCTTGCGGTTTTCCGCCGAAAGCTGCTCGTAAGCGCCCATCGAACACTGTCTCCAGTTCGTACGTCGATTGCCATGAATGCGAAATGCTGGCCTTCCATGCCCGGCCAGACCGGTCCGGCCGGGACCTCCAGCCGGGCCATTATGAACCAAGCGGGCGAGTTCTGGAATAGGTATCCTGTGGGCGGCTTGGCGAGGGCTGGCCGAACATGCTCCCGCAGAGGCAAGCACAATGCCGCATTGGGAGGCCTTTGAAACCATGCCGCCGGCCAAGCTCTGTGTGTTCCGGTTGACAACAGCCTATCTGCACTCAGCCCAATTCCTGACTTCTGAACGCAGGCGTTCCACTACGTCTTCCTTATCCGCGCCATCATAGACAACATACAGGCGGAATGCCTGCCACTGATGGTTGGAACAAACATACATGAGGCTATGCTTTATCTCCACCAGCGATTGGGGTTCGGGCTCGGTCCCAATGAATACTTTGATCAACTCATCTTCTTCTTCGGGTTCCAGGCCTCTTGCCTGCTCGGCCCTCACGAAGGCGCCTCGGGGCTCCAGCTTCAGCGGCTTGGTGTAGCAAAGCAGGAACTGTCCCGGCGGTATGTCGTATTTTTCAGCCAGGGCCTTGAGCGAGCGTTTAGCCGTGGAGAAGAAGACCTTGCCGCGGTTGTGGGTTTGGTGCTCGGTGTCCTCAAGGACCTGAACTTCATGGAGCAGTTTCGGCGGGCGGCGCTTTTCTATGCAACCAGCCAACGCCTTCATAACGTCGTCACCCTCCTTGGAGGCAAGTTGAACAAGACGATCAACGTAATCGTCCGTAAAACTTGCCAAGTCAGGGGATCGAACGAGGTTCAGGACCGCCTCGCCATCGCGAGGCATCTCGAACAGATTCGCGTCTCGAATGCGTCGCAGCAGTTGCCGGCAGGCTTCCTCGATGCCGAAGGTCGTCTTGTGGTAATAGACAGCCTTGTACATGAAAAACCGAGCAAACAGGTATTGCTCCGCGGCCGGGAGGGCCTTTTCAGCTACACCCACCATGTGCTTCTCGCTGATCCGCAGTGAGTTCAGCAGGTAGTTGACGTCAATATCGCCATACGGCACGCCGGCGGCGCGCGAGTCTCGCTGGAGGTAGTCCACACGGTCCATATCGAGGCTGCTGTGCAGGAGTTTGCTCAATTGGGGGTCGGCCGCTTTGGACCTGCTGAATAAGTCGGCCACCTGCTTGGCTCGCTTGCGGCCGCCTATCGCGCCAATCAGGTCCTTCTGATTGGTGACGATCTCCTGGCCCACTTTCACGTGGTCCGGGTATGGCGATCTACCCGCATCGAAAGCCTTCGCCCCCGCATCGCCGACGATCTCCTCGGTGAGACGGACCTTGTCGATCCCCTCCATCAGATGCGAATACGGGTAATGGCCGATGTCGTGCAGGAGGGCCGCCATCCGGAGATTATCGCGCTGCTGGTTTCCGAGCTTCCGAGGCCCCTTGGTTGGGAACAATTCAAGGATTCTCCCCATAATTGCCAACGTGCCCAGCGAGTGGGCGAATCGCGTATGCGTGGCGTTGGGGTAGGTCACCTGCCCCATCTGAAGCTGCTTGATCCGGCGGAGCCGTTGGAAAGCGGCTGTGTCCAGGATGCGCCACTCGCGTTCCCGCAGGTGGACGTCCCCGTGCAGGGAATCGACAATAATCTTGCCGGGCAAGGCCTCAGGGGATGATGCCATGATTGCGCAACTCCCCCAAGGCCTCTCGGACGTCATTCGCGTCGAAATCTTTGCCAAACTTCTGCAAAACTGCCGCGATCTTCTCGGGCGACTGCCCGGGCACCTGTTTGCGGTCGATCAGGAAGTGCGCCGACGCCAGAAGCTCCAGTCTCTTGGCGAGGGCGGCACGGTTGTCACCGCCAGAGACAAGGCCACGAATACCCATCGCTCTCTCTGCGGAGGCTGCATCCAGCGACCAGCCCTTGGTGTCGTCCGGTTCTTGGGCCAGTTCCGTTGCGATGCAGAAGCCGTCTTCCGCAACGGAAGGGCAATACGGACCGCGGAGATACCATCGGAAGTAGTAGCCGAGGTGAATGCCTGCCGCCTGCGCGAGATAGACCGCCTTCTGAAGGATCAGCCGATCTTCGAAGGTTTCGACCCGGGCCGGTAGGCCAAGTTGGTCCAGCACAAGTTTGAGGCCGATCTGCTGCCGTTCCATGGTCTAGCTCCATCTGTTAGGTGTCTGTACGGGCATTCTATGGCCGACCTAACCAGGAAAAAAAGAAGAAAATCCTTTTTCGTTCTCAACTCGACGCCCGCAATGTAGCGCGCATGCAAACCGCCGTCAATAGTCATCGGCTCACGGCCGGCTTATTCCGCAGGCAACGACGCCCCGCCGCAAGCCGCCAGTTGAAGCAAAATGACGCCCCAGTCCTCCAAGAAGCCGGTGGAGGGATTCGGTTGGAAAAACGCCGCTGTCGGTCTTGGGCGCCAGTGGCGCGCCTACCGCAGTTGACGCGGCCGGGATTATCCCTGTTAGAAACCCCGGTCGGATTGCCGACATTGTCTAAGCGCGAATGTATCGAGGTCCGGACAAATCGTCGTTTGTTCGCCTTCTTAAGCTGGCGATGTGCTGTCGTCGGCTTCCGCGGGCAAGGGCTGAGTCTACCTCCTTGGCAAAAGCGATAGTGGCGCAGTCGATCCCGCAAGCGCGGGGCCGAGGGTGCGCGAGGAGCAGACCGCCCGCCAGCACTCGGCAGGGCGGGATTGGAGAAGCATGTGCGGGCCATCGATCGGGATAACTTCAAGTTCCGCGGCCAGGGCGGCAAACGCCTCGGCGCAGCGCGCGGGGACAAGACGGTCCCGTATGGCTTGGAGATAGCAGGTCGGCACATCGATTGCGGCCGGGGCGGCGGGCGGATGGAGGATCATCCGCAACCTGTCGGCCAGCACGCGCGGATGCGTCTCGGCAAGGGCGGCTGCCAGCAGGTCAAGCGTTTCGGCCGCGCACGGGCGCCCCAGGCACGCCCAGCCGATCAGCGAAAGCCCGATCCGCCCGCCTCGTCGTATGCCCGCCGGCAGCACCGACAACGCCCGTATGAGCAGCGGCCTGGGCGTGGTCAGGAACGCACCTACGAACACGACGCCCCGGACGCAGGCCTGGCGGCGCTTGAGCAGTTCGCACGCCACGAGTCCGGAGAACGATTCCGCCACGATAATGGCAGGCCCATCCGCCGGAATCGCCGCGCGGGCGATGTCCGCCAGTTCCTCGAAGGAACACTCCCTGTCAGCCGGGTAACGGACCACTGAAGCCCGCAAGCCCGCCGGCAGACAGCGGACAAACGGCTCGAACAGCCGGCCGGTCCCATCCATCCCTGGAAGCAGCACCAGTTCCATTGCCTGCTCCATGAAGACCGGCGAGCATCCGCGCTCGCCCAAGGGATCTAATCCGCTTCGTCCGCGCTCGGTCGCGGCGGGTTGTCACGACACTTTCCGGTAAGTCCGCCATCAGGGCCGCCCGCCGCGGCCCCGCGGGGGCAGGCGGGCCAACAACGATGATTCGGGCTCTGTCACCCTGCTACCTACTACCTACTACCTACACCCTACTCCCAATTTACCTACTACCTTCTTTTGGGAACCGGGGCATCAAGCCAGCGTCGCCGCCAGGTCGGCCTGGGCTGTCGTTACGGGCATTATGTTGAAGTTTTTGACCAGCACGTCCAGCACGGCCGGGCTTACGAAGGCCGGCAGGGACGGCCCAATGCGGATGTCCCTTATGCCAAGGTGCAGCAGCGTGAGCAGGATGCAGACGGCCTTCTGCTCGTACCAGCTAAGGATCATCGACAGCGGCAGGTCGTTGACGCCGCACTTGAACGCCCCGGCCAGGGCCAGGGCGATCTGGATGGCCGAGTACGCGTCGTTGCACTGGCCGATGTCCAACAGGCGCGGGATGCCGCCGATGTCGCCGAAGTCCAGCTTGTTGAAGCGGTACTTGCCGCAGGCAAGCGTCAGGATCACGCAATTTTTCGGCACGGCCTGGGCGAAGTCGGTGTAGTAGTTGCGCCCCGGCTTGGCGCCGTCGCAGCCGCCGATGAGGTAGAACCGTTTGATCGCCCCGGCCTTGACGGCCTCGATGACCTTGTCGGCCACGCCGAGAACGGCATCGTGCCCGAAGCCCACGAGGATGTTCTTTTCCGGGGCGTCGGCGGCAAAGCCGGGCGCCGCCAGGGCCGCCTCGATCACCGGCGCGAAGTTGCCGTCGGCGATGTGCGCCACGTTCGGCCAGGCGACCAGGCCGCTGGTGAATATCCGGCCGGCGTAGCTGTCTTTGGGCCTCTGGATGCAGTTGGTGGTCATCAGGATCGCGCCGGGGAACTCGTCGAACTCCTTGCGCTGGTC
>CAYOBS010000158.1:0-8276 GCA_964402305.1 uncultured Planctomycetaceae bacterium
CTCCGCCGCGCGGGACAAGAGGGCATCATCAATGTTGAGGGTGGTCCTCATGCGTATAGACTCGCACAACTGGCGTGCATTTGTCAAGTAGACTCCGATGATCCGATGTGACTGGACGGAATCAAAGCAGTTCCGCGTACTCGCGCAGGCGTGAAACGGTTTCCGCAAGTTGCTGTTTAGCCAAAGTGTCGAGGAACTCCTCGACGGTCTTGGGCGGGTTTCTCAAGCTTTCTCGCTGTCGCCTGACGGCCGCACAGACTCGCCCCGGGGCCATGGCGATGAGTTGAGAGATGAAGTCGTCGGGATGCCGGGCCTCGACGCGGAACTTCTGGACATACTCACTCAGAAAGTCGCCGATGTTGTAGGTCACGATAACAGCGGCTCCGGACCGAATCGCGGCCGCCAGAACGTGGCGGTCATCCGCATCCGGGAGTTCAAGGGAATCCATAAGGTGCTCGTAGCCCGTCACCAGGCAGTCGCGGACATTGGCATTCATCAGCTCCCGCGTGCGCTCTAACTGCTCGGGCCTCAGGTCGGGGCGTCTTGCCAGCAGGCTCCTGATCCACTCATCGTGAATCCGGTTCGTCCACCGCGCCCGGAACAGATCGGTCAGCGCAAGATGCATGAGCAGGTCACGCAACGGGGCGGGATAAAGAACGCACGCGTCATAGACAGCGGTGAGTGTTGCCATCGTCAATAGCCCATGTCCAATTCCTGGGCTTGGGCGGCCAGTTCGTCCAACATCTCAAGTCGCTTCTTGTCGATCTGCCGCTTGTAGGCCATCAGGTCTTTGAACAGGATGCGGCGATGTGTGCCGACTTTGCGAAACGGCAATTTTCCCTCCTCCATCAATTTGACCAGGAATGGGCGGGACACGCCAATTAAATCCGCCGCCTGTTGCGTGCTGAGTTCGGTGTGGATGGGGACCAGTGTGACGGCGTTGCCTTCGGCCAGTTCTGAAAGCAACTCAACCAGCAGACGAACCGCCGGGGCGGGCAGGGTGATGTCTTCGTCGGTTTCAGGAATCCGAACACGCAGATCGCTCTTGGTGAAACAGGAAAGGCGCCGGCTTGAATCCAAGGCTTGCGAACTCTCCTCCTCGGTTGGCTCGATAGGCTCGCGAGCGGCGGGTGCTCTGCTCATCGGTGATCTCCGGTATCCTGACGACTTACTTGGCATACTGGATTATATCGGATAAACGAAATAATCGCAATAAAAGAAATAAACAAATTGTGGGCGTCTATATCTTTCCGCCGGGGACTCTTGGCCAATAGCGGCCATGGGTCTGCGTTGAAATCTTCTTGTTCAGCCTGCCAAAGCGGCCAGTTTGGGTGGCGGCGGCGGTCGAATTGGCACTTTTTGCGGGGCGGCGAGGAATGTAAATACCGGCAAACACTGACTTTAAGGCAATGGCATGTAGCTTGCACTTAGCTTTGACAAGCGGGTTTATCGAGTGTATCATCCCCGCTTCGGGCGGGGTGTGCAAGTAAGTAAGGAAGGTGGCAACAAAATGGCATCGAAGAAAATCATCGGCATTGACCTGGGGACGACCAACAGCGTGGTTGCGATTATGGAAGGCTCCACGCCTAAAGTACTTATCAACCTCCAGGGCGGTCGTCTGACTCCGTCGGTGGTGGGCTTTACGGACAAGGGCGAGCGGCTGGTGGGCCAGCCTGCCCGGCATCAGCAGGTTACCAACCCCAAGAACACGGTCTTCTCGATCAAGCGGTTCATGGGGCGCCGGCACCGCGAGGTGGCGACCGAGGAAAAGACCGTGCCTTACGGCGTCATCGGCGGGCCGGACGAGTTGGTCAAGGTCGAGGCCCACGGCAAGCAGTACACGCCGCAGGAAATCAGCGCGATGATCCTCCAGGAGCTCAAGAAGGTCGCGGAGGACTACCTCGGCGAGGAGGTCACCCGCGCCGTGATTACCGTGCCGGCGTACTTCAACGACTCGCAGCGCACGGCCACCAAGGAAGCCGGCGAGATTGCGGGGCTGAAGGTCGAGCGGATCATCAACGAGCCGACGGCGGCGGCGCTGGCTTACGGCCTGGAGCGCAAGAAGAACGAGAAGGTGGCGGTCTTCGACTTCGGCGGCGGGACGTTCGACATCTCGATCCTGGATATCGGCGACAACGTATTCGAGGTGCTTTCGACCAACGGCGACACGCACCTTGGCGGCGACGACCTCGACGAGGTGCTCATCAGGTACATCGCCGACGAGTTCAAGCGGACCGAGGGAATCGACCTCCGCAAGGACGCGATGGCCCTCCAGCGGCTCAAAGAGGCCGCCGAGAAGGCCAAGTGCGAGCTTTCGACGGCGATGGAGGCGAACATCAACCTCCCGTTCATCACCGCCACGGCCGAGGGGCCCAAGCACCTGACGATGTCCCTGAGCCGCGCGACGTTCGAGCAGCTTTGCGAGGCGATCTTCAACCGCCTGATCGGCCCGTGCAAGCAGGCGATGTCCGACGCGAAGCTGACGCCCGAGCAGGTGGATGAGGCGGTCCTGGTCGGCGGCTCGACGCGTATTCCGCTCGTGCGGCAGATCGTCAAGGACATCTTCCGCAAGGAGCCCAACAAGTCGGTCAACCCGGACGAGGTGGTCGCCGTCGGCGCCGCCATCCAGGGCGCGATAATCGGCGGCGAGATCGAGGAACAGATGGTCCTGCTGGACGTCACGCCGCTTTCGCTGGGCGTCGAGACTCTCGGCGGGGTCATGACCAAGCTCATCGAGCGCAACACGACGATCCCGACGGAGAAGAAGGAGATCTTCTCGACGGCCGCGGACAACCAGCCGGAGGTTACGATCCACGTCCTCCAGGGCGAGCGGGAGTTCGCGGGCGACAACCGCACCTTAGGCAGGTTCAACCTGACCGGCATGCCGCCGGCCCCGCGCGGCGTGCCTCAGATCGAGGTCACGTTCAACATCGACGTCAACGGCATCCTGCACGTCTTTGCCAAGGACCTGGCCACGGGCAAGCAGCAGTCCATCGAGATCAAGGGATCCAGCGGCCTGGACCAGGGCGAGATCAACAAGATGCGCAAGGACGCCGAGAGCCATGCCGAGGAAGACCGCAAGCGCCGCGAACTGGTGGACACCAAGAACCAGGCCGACCAGTTCGCGTGGTCGACCGAGAAGATGCTGAAGGAGCAGGGCGAGAAGGTTTCCGCCGAGGATCGCGGCCAGATCGAATCGGGCCTGAACCAGCTCCGCGAAGCCAACAAGGGCGACGACCTCAGCGCGATCAAGCGTGCGATGGAGAACCTTCAGAAGGCCTCGCACAAGGTGGCCGAGCAGATGTACAAGCAGGGCGCGGCCGCCCAGCAGGGCGCGGCGAGCAGCCAGGCCCCGCAGGGCGAGCAGGGCGCCAAGCCCGCCGGCTCCAACGGGGCAGGCAAAGGCGACGACGACGTGATCGACGCCGAGTACGAAGTCAAGGAATAGCGGCGTGGGCCAGCCCGAAGGGTGAAAGGGACGGCGATGCGAAGTTTGCTTGTATGTCTTTCCTGTGTGGCGGTCTGCGTTGTGTGCGGCGGCTGCTACCACCAGGCGTACCAGACGCCCGAACGGATGAGCGCGGGCCTTGTGGTTGTGCTTCCGGGCATCGAGGGTCGAAGCCCGCTCAACGAGGGCATAGTCCAGGGCCTGGTTGACGGCGGGATTCCGTACGGCATCGACCTGGAGCGATGGACGTCGTGGTTGGGGCCGCTGTACAACCTCCGGGCCGAGCTGCACAACAGACGCAAGGCTACTCAGATCGCCGTTCACGTCGCGGAGTACAAGTTCGCCCATCCGGACAAGCCTGTGATACTCATCGGCCAGAGTGGCGGCGGGGCGATGGCGCTGTGGATCGCCGAGGCCATGCCCGAAGGCCAGGAAATCGACGGGGTCATCCTTCTGGCCCCGGCAATCTCGCCGGGATACATGGTTGACTTCGCGCTGTGCAAGACCAAGCGAGGCATAGTCAACTTCTACTCGTCGCGGGACTGGCTGTTCCTCGGCGTCGGCACGACCATCATCGGCACGATGGACGGCAAGCACAGTTCGTCGGCCGGGAGGGTGGGCTTCACGGTGCCGGCCAAGCCGGGCCGATCAAAGGTCTACGACAAGCTCTACCAGATCGCATGGCACCAGCAGATGGCGATGGCGGACAACACGGGCACCCACCTTACGAGCTCGGCCGAGGCCTTCGTCGCCAACTACGTCGCGCCGCTGGCGCTGAGCCGCGCGTGGAGCGACGAGCTCATCGCCAAGATTCTCACCGGCCAGAAGATCGACTACGGCAAGCTCCCGCCGATGGACCAGTGGCGGCCCCAGCCCGGGCGGGACTGGCCCCCAGGCCACCGCCCAGGGCAGGCGGCGCCAAAGCAGCCGTGAAACAGGCTGGCGGTGACGGGGCGGGGCCAAGCTCTGAGAAGAAGAGAGGCGATCATAACTGTTAGGGGGCAGAGCCTTGACACGCTCCACGTTATCGCTTGCGGGTTGTACGTATTGTCCCCAGAGGAATCTGTTTGCCCTTCTCATAAATGAAGGTGTACTTACCTCTTTGTGCCTTCTCAACTTCAACAAGCTTGTCGAATATCTCAGGATGGACCTCAAGCAGTGCCTCGAAATCCGAACGGCACTTATAGGCACCACACCAGCATTCCGCGGATGTGCCCATCCCCTCGGCTGGGCTCGCAGGAAGGTCATTAGCACGGATATAGTCGAGTACCTTCTGATCCGACCATGTGAACAACGGACTGACGCAAATAGATCGGAAGGCGGGATGATACCATATTGGGACGTAAGTAGCACGAATGTTCGATTCCGCTGCACGGATGCCATCGAAAATCACCGTTGCTTTATCGATGGTTGCTAAGTATCGGCGCATTGGAGCGATTTTGAGTGTTGAGCAGCACCATCGTGACCTGACTCCAGGGATGCCCCACCTCTTGGCCAGGTCGAAGTAATCATTTGAAGGCTTGACCGTTACCAACGGGACATCCAGTTTATCGCATACTTCACGAACGTACACCTCGATCTCTGGGAAACCAGCAGTTGTGTCTGCATGGATCGCGGTAAGTGACTTTCCGGCGGCGTTGCACAACTTCTGCATGTAGGCGAGCAAGCATAAGCTATCCTTGCCGCCACTGAACATGACGAAAACTTCTCCCATTGCAAGCGTCTTCCTCACATCAGCCCAGGTGAAACGGATTTCCTTGCGGATGCCCGTGGACTGCTCTCTGGTTAGCTCGCAAGCATCCAGATGTCCGTTGCCATTCGTGTGAACGACGTACAGGGGTTTCACGGCCGACCCCTTCACCCATCTGGACAAGAGCGATCCTTGCCGTTCACACATGGGGCACCGGACCTGAAGGCCCGGAAGCTGCTTTAAGGCAATGAGCCGTACTGCGCCTTCCCAAGCGCGATCGTAGGCGCTCAGGCCCTGTAGTTGTTTCTTGGAAGGTTGCATAACTTTTATGTACTCATTCATTTCTTGGGGCGAAGGGCGTTAAGTGCTTTTCCAAACTTGATCCATTCATCCTGTTTAGGCTCAACGCTGGTCTCGTGATCCCAGGGGTACAGATAGTAGAATCCCTTGTAACCGGCCTCACGGGCCTTCTTGCGAAGTGCGGCTTCCTTTCCCTTGGGGCAACATTCAGCGAACAGCCACACATTCTTGACATATCTCTTCATCGCGCGTGGATAATCAACATCAATACTGGTCAGGTATGACTTGCAGCTTATGACGGCAATCGCATTGGAATACTCCACAAAACAAAAGTCCATGACGGACTCCTTGTGGCCATTCCATCGTCTCTTGACTTTGCCATTATGGACGATAATGTCACATTCCGGCGAGCACAGATTCGTATCTTTATCCAGAAGATGCCCCCAGTCAGCATGAAGACCACTTCCTGAGAGGATATTGCGAATCTCATAAATGAGCTGCGCCGACAGCCGAAGCCCTCTAACAAAGCCGAGGATACGCCCCTTGTCCTGATTCTTCACCATCAACTGAATGACGGGGTCGATCCGAAATGTTGAGAACTCGGCACAAAGGGCCATAAAAGGCGCACATTCCAATTGCGTAACCAATCCGGCAGCAGGCGGTTTGCTTTTCGCAGGCATGCTATCTCAGCTCCCCGATTATGATCCTATCGACGATGGCCTTGCGTGTCAGGGCAGAACGTCTAGCAACATCGTGTAGTTTCGCCTTGCCAGACTCAGTAATCGTTAGAACGCCCACGCCACGAACATTATGTATATCAATAACGCTGTCCTTACCCAGGACCGTGGCGAACCTTTTGGCTAGGGCTGCTTCAGTCACGGATAGGGGAGGCCACATGAAGAGGATCAGGAAGTGCTTCACGAATTTGGTCTGCTGTATTCTGCCGATGATCTCCCGGATGGGAAGGTTGGGAGCGCATTTCCTCAGGGCTACAATTGCACGTGCATCATCGGAATCGAGGTCACCGTTGGCAATAGCATCGGCTACGAGTTCCTGGTCAGTCGGCGGCAGCTTGCTGAGGCGGTGAGCTATATCCACGCTCTCAATGCGCCGTTGCGTTATAAGTGCCTTGACCTTTGGGGATAGCTTCTTCACAGTCAAGAACTGCCTGAGCATCTCATAGGAAAGCCCGACCCGGTCAGATACGGCCTCCACGCTGCCCAAGCCGGCTGCCGCCACTTCAATGCTGTCAGCCAATTGCAGTAAAGTGAGCTTGCGCCGGACGCACCGGGTGTTGGCCAGCAGCGCCGCCAAGGCGTCTTCGACTGCGTTGTCCGAAGGTATGTGACGCTTGTCACTATTTCTTGGCATGGACAAAACCTTGGTCAGAAAGCCACTCGGCGACAGCCTTGAGGATGATCTCTTCGACCCCCATTGAAAGCGCTTTGGCTGCTGTTGACAGGCCATCCTGTAGATGCTCAGGGATATTCAACATGAGCGCCTTGTAGTCGATCCTTGGGGCACTAGCTTCCTTAACAAGTTTCTCGACGGATGCGCTCGGGTTTGCTTCAGCATATTCGACCAGAGTCTTCTTCTGATAACTTGTAAGCTCATGCTCCTTCATCTTGTCCAGGATGCGGTCGGCCTTGGCGGAATCGTAGTTGGCGGCCCTGAGGGCGCGCTTTACGTCTACAAGTTCAACTTGCTTTCTCTTCAATTTCTTCTTGGTTTCATCAGACGCAAAGGACTCCACCTGGATGTACTCCCGGACTCGTCGCATTGACAGCCCGGTAATTTGGCAGACCTTCTTTTCGTTCTTGCCTTGGTCGGAGTAAAGCTTCATTACCGCCTTGGCTGCGTCTGCGTGATTGAGTTCCACGCGCTGCATGTTCTCCACAAGCGAACGCACCATCGCTTCAATGCTGTCAATGTGCGGGACGAAGCGGGCCAGGATCGACTTGCGGCCGAGAGCCTTGTGTGCGAGGAGGCGCCTTTGACCGACGATCAACTTGTAGCGCGGGGTCCCCGGCGTGCCTTCCAAGATAACGGGTTGCAGGAGCCCCTTCGCTTTGATGCTTGCGGCAAGTTCATCGACCTCTTTGTTGCGATCAGTCACACGCACGTTGTCGTCGCTGACATCGATCTGGTTCAGAGGAATGTCGTATATTTGCTCTGTGGGCTTCGGTGTCGTGCTCATGTAAGGTTCCTTCCGGAGTCGCTTACGCCAAACCTGCCTGAAGTCAAGCAGCAGGGCGTGCGTTCCTGGCTTATCGGCCATTTTGGGACATTTTCTGGAGCAACTCCTTGCATGATCTCGGTACAAAATAGCCGAATTGCGGCTACTCGGCAATGGGTAGGTTGTTGCACTCACGGCGCGGACGGCCGTGCCACTTCTTCAACGGGCCTAACGCACTTCGACCACCAGGTCCAGTTCGGCGGCGCCGGGCCGGAAAAGCCGGTATCAGGGGTCAGGACCCTTTTCTGCCCGGAACGGATTGGCAGGAGGAAAAGGTTCCTGACCCCTTTTGTCCCTTTTGTTTTCTATGCAAGGCACACGTCTATTTCTTTGCCTGCTTGTCGAACTTCGCCTGGCGCATGCGGTAGCTGTCACCCACGGCGAACATGTCCCATGGTGGGGCCTTCTGCACGCTGGTGCCTTCCTGCGTCAAAATCGACAGGAACCACACAGCCACCACGTCATTGCCCTTGTCGCTGGTCCGCTTGGTGGCAACCCGCACCGGCAGGCCCCACTGGATCGTATCGCCCAGGAGGTTTTTCTTGTGGCTGTACCACTCGCCGGTGATGGCGACGGCCAGAACGGTGTAGGGGTTGGTCTTG